>JBFWIY010000191.1:0-6045 GCA_050255855.1 Desulfovibrionaceae bacterium | reverse complement strand
CATCTTGCCGCCGCCCCCGCCCACCAGGTGCTCCAGGCCGAGCTCCTCGCGCCGGGCCAGGGTGGCCAGCACGGGCTGGGACCCGCAGACCGGGCAATGGCCCTGGGCCCACTGGGCCTTGGCCAGGGCCGCGGCGTGGCGCTTGGCCACGGCGGCCAGCACCGGGGCGGCCAGGCAGCGCACCAGAAAGGTCAGCTCCGCCTCGGGCGCGCCCAGGGCCCGGGCGGCCGCCTCCAGGGGGGCGGCGTTCTGATCCAGCAGGGCCCGGGTCAGGCCGGGCAGGTCGATCGCTCCGGATTCCAGCGCGGCCTCCATGCAGCGGGCCGTCCCGGCCAGGGGCAGGCGCGCCCCGGCCGCGGGCAGCATGGCGCGGGCGGACTCCGCCAGCCAGGGGCCCAGGTCCGTCAGGTCCGCGTCGGCCAGCAGGGGCGCGCCGCCGCGCAGGCGCTCCGGGTCCACGGGGAACCCGGGGCCGCCGGCCTCGTGCATCTCGGCCTCCAGCCGCCCGGCCAGCACGGCCTGGCCCGCCGCCCGGGGGGCGAAGGCGTCCAGCACCGGGGCCGCGGCGGGATAGCGCCGCCGCAAGTCCTCGATGGCCGCATCGTAAGGGGTGGTATTTTCCATGCGCATGGCTGCTCCTCGGGGGAATATCCCGGGCCGCGCGCCATGCGCGCGGCCCGGGGCGGGGATTGGTCGGGAGGCGTGATCCGTTACGACAGTCGCGCAGCCTGAGCGATGCGACGCAACGGCTTGGCCAACCCCGCGAGGAAGGCCTTGCGGTCCATGGCGTCCTTGCGCTCGGCCACCGCGCCCGCATGGTAGTACTTGGGATCGTCGAGGATGATGAAGATGACGTTCACGTCCTCGGGGTCCACCAGCATGGCCTTGGGATGGGCCTTCTGGACCTTCTTCAGCCGCTCCTCGGCGAGCTTGAGCATGTCCTCGCGCTCGCCGAAGTTCATGGTCCCCGTGGGGCAGACCTTGACGCAGGCGGGGAGCATCCCGGCCTGGAGGCGGTCGAAGCACATGGTGCACTTCCGCATGAGCCCCGACTTCTCGTCGCGGCGCGGGATGTTGTAGGGACAGGCCTCGCGCACGGCCTCGAACTCGTCGGCCGTGAGCTTCTTGGACTTCTCGGTGTAGACCACCGCGCCGGTGGCCGCATCCTGGATCACGGCCCCGGGCACGCTCATGTCCGCCACGTCCTTGCACGGGGGCACGAGGCAATGGCGGCACTGGTCCGGGAAGAAGTTCCAGTGGACCACGCCGTCCGCGTCCAGGTGCTCGTTGAAGCGGACCAGCTTGTAGTTGTTGGGGTTCAGGTCCTGCGGGTTCTGATGGCTGCCCCAGCCGTACTGCTTGGTATGGTTGGCCGGAAGGCCGTTCCATTCCTTGCAGGCCAGCTGGCAGCCCCGGCAGGCGGTGCAGCGGGACGTATCGATCAAAAACGACTTCGGCATAGCGGACTCCTTCACGACCGGGAGGGGCGAGGGCCCCTCCCGGGGGATGGTTTACATGGCCAGTTCGGTCAGCTTTTCAGCCTTGCGAATGTTCACGCAGCACGCCTTGAACTCGGGGATGGTGGTGTTCGGGTCGCCCACCGACGGCGTGAGCCGGTTGGTGGAGTCGCCGCATCCCGGCGTGGTCCAGCCGAAGCAGAACGGCATGCCCACCAGGTGCACGGTGCGGCCGTGGATCTGGAAGGGCCGGATGCGCACCGTCACCATGGCGATGGCCTGCACCTGGCCGCGCACGCTCTCGATGACGACGCCGTCGCCGTTCTTGATGCCCTTTTCCTCGGCCAGCTGCGGGCTCATCTCCAAGTAGAGCTGCGGCTCGGCCTCCAGCAGGTTGGGTACGTTGCGGGTCTCGCCGCCGCCGCACCAGTGCTCGGTCACGCTGTAGGTGGTGAGCACGATGGGGTAGTTGGGGTCGGCGGGCTTGGCCAGCTTGTCCATGTCGCTCGCCACGAACTTGAACACCGGGCTGTTGAGCTGCCCGGAGAACAGGTTCTTGTCCACCGGGGTCTCCACCGGCTCGTAGTGCTCCGAGAACGGGCCGTCCGCCCGGCCCGGGCCGTAGATCTGCCCGAAGCCGTGCTTCTGCATGATGAAGGGGTAGCGGCCCTTGCCGGTGGCCAGGGGCGGCCAGCCGCCGTCGGGGATGTCGCCCACCCACTTCTCGCCGTTCCACTCGATGACCGCCTTTTCCGGGTTGTACGGCTTGCCGTTCAGGTCCACGGAGGCGCGGTTGTACAGGATGCGGCGGTTCACCGGCCAGCACCAGGCCCAGTTGGGGAACAGGCCGATCTTGGCCTGCATCTCGGTCTGGCTGGGGTCGCGGCGCTTGGACAGGTTCTTGTCCGGGGCCGGGTAGCTCCCGGCGTAGAGCCAGTTGAGCGAGGCCGTGGCGCCGTCGTCGGTCAGGGCCGTGAAGCTCGGCACCTGGTCGCCCTTCTTGTAGGACTTGTCGCCGATGGTGGTGTCGCGGGTGAAGTACCCGTTGATCTTCTTGGTGATCTCCTCGGGCTCATAGGTCGCGGGCCAGTCCAGCTTGGTGACGGCCTCGGGCAGCACGCCGCCCTGCTTGGCGTAGGCCTTGCGCACCCGGTTCAGGATGCCCACGAACATCTCGCCGAAGGTCTTGGCCTCTCCCGGAGGGTTGATGGCCCTGTTGTGCCAGAGCAGCCAGCGGCCGGAGTTGGAGACGGTGCCGTCCTTCTCCAGGCGGTGGGCCGAAGGCAGCAGGAAGACCTCGGTCTTGATCTTCTTGGGGTCCACGCCGGGACGCCGCCAGTTGTCCGTGGTCTCGGAGTTGTGCAGCTCCGAGGTGACCAGCCATTCCAGGTTGTCCAGGGCGCGGCGCACCTTGTTGGAGTTGGGCACGCTCTGCATGGGGTTCAGGCCGATGATGAAGCCGCCCCGGATCTTGTTCTGGTACATCCGGTCGAACAGGAAGAGGTAGGAGTAGTCCTCGCCCTTCTCGACCTTCGGGATGTAGTCGTAGCCGAAGCCGTTCTCCGGGACGCCGTTCTCGCCGTACCAGGCCTTCATCAGGCTGACCATGTACTTGGGCTTGTTCTGCCACCAGTTGGCGCTCTGCGGGTCGCTGCTTACGGGCGTGTTGGCCTTGTTGTACTCGGCCAGGGTCTGCCAGTCGGCCATGGGCGTGGCCATGTAGCCCGGGATGATGTGGTACAGCAGGGTGTGGTCCGTGGAGCCCTGGACGTTGGGCTCGCCGCGCAGGGCGTTGATGCCGCCGCCGGCGATGCCGATGTTGCCCAGCAGCAGTTGGATGATGCCCGCGCTGCGGATGTTCTGCACGCCCACGGTGTGCTGGGTCCAGCCCAGGGCGTACATGACCGTGCCGGCCTTGTCCGGCCTGCCGGTGGCCGCGTAGGCCTCGTACACGCGCATCAGGTCCTTGGGGCTCACGCCCGTGGTGGCCGAGACCTTGTCCAGGTCGTAGCGCGAGTAGTGCTTCTTGAGCAGCTGGAACACGCAGCGCGGGTCCTTGAGCGTCTCGTCGCGCTTGGGAACCCCGCTCTCGTCCAGCTCGAAGCCCCACTTGCTCTGGTCGTACTTGCGGGTCTTGGCGTCGTACCCGCTGAACACGCCGTCCTGGAAGTCGAAGTCCTTGCCCACGATCATGGCCGCGTTGGTGTACTTGACCACGTACTCGTGGAAGAACTTGTCGTTCGCCACGATGTAGTTGATCATGCCGCCCAGGAAGGCGATGTCCGTGCCCGAGCGGAGCGGGACGTGGAAGTCGGAGCGGGCCGAGGTTCGGGAGAACTTCGGGTCCACGTGCATGACCACCGCGCCGTGGTCCTTGGCCTCAAGCACCCACTTGAAAGAGATTGGATGGTGTTCGGCAGCGTTGCTGCCCATGATCAGGATGGCATCGGCATTCTTGATGTCGATCCAGTGATTCGTCATCGCACCGCGCCCAAACGACTCTCCCAGAGCCGCCACAGTGGCGCTGTGTCAGATTCGCGCCTGGTGGTCCATGTGGACCACGCCCAGGCTTCGCATGGCTTGGTGGGCCAAGGCGCACTCCTCGTTGTCGGCGTGCGACGTGCCCAAAAGGAACATGGATTCGAGGCGGTTGACGGTCTGTCCCTTGGCGTTCTTGAGGATCAGGTCCTTGTCGCGGGTCTCCTTGACGCGGGCCGCGATGCGGTCCAGCACCCAGTCCCAGCTCTTCTCTTCCCACTTGGTGCCGTAGGGGGCGCGGTAGAGCGGCTTGTGCAGCCGGTGCTCGTTGGTGGTCATGGTGAACATGGCCGCGCCCTTGGCGCAGAGCGACCCCTGGTTGATGGGATAGTCCGGGTCGCCCTCGGTGCTCACGAGCTTGCCGCCCTTCACATACGCGATGATGTGGCAGCTCACGGAACAGAACGGGCAGACCGTGATGACTTCCTTGGCGCCTTCGATCTTCAGCGAGGCGGCGTAGGCCTCGGTGGGGGCCAGATCCACCCCCAGCTGCGCCAGGGAGAGGCATGCCAGCCCCGCCCCGCCCAGCTTGAAGAATGCTCGCCGGTTACACTTCATATCCTCCTCCTTGCTGATGCATGACGCCCGGTCCCGACGGGCCGGGCCCAACGACCTCTGCCGTCCCCCCGCAGGGGGAGTTTGGGGCCGATCATAACACCAAAGCGAGTCATATCAATATGTTAAATGAAACATATGCGCACATCATGGCACCACGCCGTCGTCGAAGGAGGTCAGGGCGAAGGGGAGCATCCGGCTGCCCCGGGCCACGGCGAAGGCCTCCACCTCGCGGAACAGGCCGGCGAAGCTGTCCATGAGCTCCCGGCCGTAGGCGGTGAGCTGGTAGCGGCCGTGGTTGCCCCGGCCCTTTTCGATGAGGGCGCGGCCCAGGACCTGCTCCGTGGCCTTGATCTTGCCCCAGGCCGCCCGGTAGCTCATGTTCATCTGCTCGGCCGCGGCCTTGAGGGAGCCGCAGCGCGCCACCTGCTCCAGGAGCAGCAGGCGGCCCATGCCGAAGACCATGCCCTCCTCGGCCTCAAGCCACAGGTGCAGGCGCAGGGTGGCGCGCGAAACGGCCGGGGCGGCCGGGGCGCTCCCGGCGTCCCGCGCCGGGCGGGCCTCCGGGCCCGCGGTCTGCCCGATCTGGTCCATGTCCGTTCTCCCGGGTCCCCGGGCCGGGGGCGGATCCGGACCTGGGGGGTGTTTTATGCTTTCCAAGACATATCATTCCGTCGCCGCCGGGGGCAACACCGGAATGCCTTAGGGCCGATCTGGCACCAGGGCGTCAGGGACGCGGGGCGGCCGGGGCGGGGAAGACGGGAAAGGCGGGGAAAACCGGAGCGGGAGCGGCCCTGGGCCGCGAATCCCTTCCGGAAACGGCGCGCCGACCGGCGCGCAGGGGCGGGACTCAGCCCTCGGGCCCGCGGGCCCTCCCGGCCCGGTCGTCGGCCCCGCGCAGCCCGGCCTCGTCGGGCACCAGGGAGCAGACCGCCGCGGCCAGCACGGGCAGCAGATCGCCCTCGCGCCGGTTGTAGCGCAGCTCCCACTCCTTCAGATAGAGCGGAAAGCGCGCCGGGCTCACCCCGCGCAGCCGCCGCAGCCGCTCCTTGGCGTAGGGCCAGAACCCGCCGTTGTCCGCCGGGATGCCCGCGTCGTCGTGGCGCACGGCCCGGCTGGGCCAGAGCCGGGGCCCGCAGGCCGTGAGCATGCGGTACTTGCGCCAGGGCGCGGTGTAGACCACCTGGCCCAGGCTGGCGGTCCGGAGGTAGAAGCTGCCCTTGAAGTGCAGCAGGGTCTCCGGGGTCACGTCGGGCAGCAGGTCGCAGAGGATGTAGCCGTCCAGGTCCATGACCCCGAACACCGGGGTGGGCGGCTCGTCCCTGCCCCCGGCCGTCCCGGACCCCAGGCCCAGGGCGTAGTATTCCCGGGCGTCCACGGCCTGGGCCAGGATGGCCCGCTGCACCACGTCCCGGGCCTTCAGGGCCGTGGCGTAGGACACGCCGAGCTGGGCCGCGGCGTCGCGGATGGGCACGTCGAGCTCGAAGAGCTTGAG
>JBFWIY010000190.1:4022-6086 GCA_050255855.1 Desulfovibrionaceae bacterium | reverse complement strand
GGGGCAGCGTTTCGTGCACCGGATCGAAGATCATGCTGGGCCTCCTTGCGTGCGGGACCGTGGGCGTCGGCGCAGGCTTCGGCCGGAGGGAGACCGGCCGCCGCGCCGTATGGTCCATGCAATCCGGGAGCTTGCCCAAGAACCGCCGCGAGGTCAAGCAGCGCGGGGGTCGGCGGCCGTCTCGTCCCTTGGCCCGTTTCCCACTCGCTCCGTCCCTCGTCCCGGCATTCGTCCCGGCTTTCGCCTGCGCTCCGGCCCGGTTCGGGGCGTTTCCGCGGCCCATCGGCTTGCCGGGCGGGGCGAACTGGGGTAGCCCATAGGCATGACGAACTCCCCCTCCGCCTCCCCGGCCGCCATGGATCCCGAGGCCTTCGCCGACCTGGTGCGGCGCACGCGCAGCACCCGGCGCTTCCGGCAGTCCGAGCCCGTGGGCATGGATGTGCTGGACGCCCTGGCGGACGCCGCCCGGCTCACCGCCTCGGGCGGCAACCTCCAGCCCCTGCGCTACGTGCTGGTCAACGACCCCGGGACCTGCGCCCAGGTCTTCGCCACCCTGGGCTTCGCCGCCTATCTCTCGGACTGGCGCGGCCCGGAGGAGGGCGAGCGTCCGGCCGCCTACATCGTCATGGTCAAGAACCCCGAGGCCGGGGCCACGCCCCAGACCGACGCGGGCATCGCCGCCCAGACCATGCTCCTGGCCGCCCGCACCCGCGGCCTGGGCGGCTGCGTCTTCGGCGCGGTGAACCGCAAGAAGCTCGCCGCGGCCCTGAACCTGGGGGACGCCTGGGACGTCATGTACGTCCTGGCCCTCGGCGTCCCGGCCGAGGAGGTCCGTCTGGAGGCCGTTGCCGCGGACGGCGAAATACGGTACTGGCGCGATGCCCAAGGGGTGCACCACGTGCCCAAGCGCGGCCTGGACGAGGTGGTCCTGGCCCGACATGTAGCCAAGTGAGTCGTTCGTGATCAAGAAAAAGAAGCAGTACAGCACGCTCGCGTCCATCGACAAGGCCAAGGCGGTCTGCGCCTGGCTCGACGCCAAGCAGGCCTCGGACGTCCTGTGTCTGGACGTGCGCGGCCTCACCCCGGTGGCGGACATGATCGTCCTGGCCACCGCCCGCACCACACGCCACGCCCAGGCCCTGGCCGACGAGCTGCTGGAGCGCGCCGGGGCCGAGGACTTCGAGTACCTCGGCATGGAGGGCTACCGCGACAGCCAGTGGGTGCTGGTGGACCTCAACGACGTGGTGGTCCACATCTTTCTGGCCGACGCCCGGCGCTTCTACAATCTGGAAGGGATGTGGAGCGAGGGCGCGGACGTGCCCCTGGAGCTGGCCGGGCCCGTTGCGGATTCCGGCGACTCCGAGGACGACTACGGCGACGAGTTCGGCGACGACGAGTTCAAGGACGGGGAGTTCGGGGAGGACCGGATATGAGCCCGGCCCCGCGCCGCACCCTGCTGCTCATCCTGGACGGCTGGGGCGTGGCCCCGGCCGGGCCGGGCAACGCCGTGACGCTGGCCCGCACGCCCAACCTGGACCGGCTGCGCGCCGCCTGGCCGGGCACGCAGCTGGCCTGCTCGGGCCGGGCCGTGGGCCTGCCCGACGGGTTCATGGGCAATTCCGAGGTGGGGCACATGAACCTGGGCGCGGGCCGCGTGGTCTACCAGGACATGACCCGCATCGACATGGCCCTGGAGGACGGGAGCCTGGCCGCCAACCCGGTGCTGGCCGACCTGGCCGCCAAGGCCAAGGCGGGCTCCGGGCGGCTGCACTTCATGGGCCTGGTCTCGGACGGCGGGGTGCACAGCCACCAGCGCCACCTCTACGCCCTGGTGGCCGCGGCCCGGGACCTGGGCGTGCGCGAGATATTGGTCCACGCCTTTCTGGACGGCCGCGACACCCCGCCCAGCTCGGGCCTGGGCTACGTGCGCGCCCTGGAGGCGGAGCTCAAGCGCCTGGGGGCCGGGCGCGTGGCCTCGGTCTGCGGCCGCTACTGGGCCATGGACCGCGACAAGCGCTGGGACCGCAACAAGCTGGCCTGGGACGCCCTGGTGCACGGCCGCTG
>JBFWIY010000190.1:0-3922 GCA_050255855.1 Desulfovibrionaceae bacterium | reverse complement strand
GGCCGGGAGGAGCCCTTCCCGGGCGAGGAGCGCGTGCTGGTGCCCTCGCCGCGCGAGGTGGCCACCTACGACCTCAAGCCCGAGATGAGCGCCCGCGAGGTCACGCAGAAGCTGCTCGACGCCTTCGACCGCTTCGACCTCATGGTCTGCAACCTGGCCAACCTGGACATGGTGGGCCATACCGGGATCATCCCGGCGGCCATCCGGGCCGTGGAGACCGTGGACGAGTGCGTGGGGCGCATCGCGGCCCGCGTGCTGGAGAGCGGGGCCCAGATGCTGCTCACCGCGGACCACGGCAACGCCGAGGAGATGCTGGACGCCGGCGGCGGCCCCCAGACCGCCCACAGCCTCAACCCGGTGCCCCTGGTCCTGGTCGGGGCCGGGCACGAGGGCCGGACGCTGCGTTCGGGCGGCAAGCTGGGCGACCTGGCCCCCACCATCCTGGACCTCTGGGGCTGCCCGCAGCCCGAGGCCATGACCGGCCGCAGCCTGCTGGAGGGAACGCGGTGAGCGACAAGCGCAAGCCCCTGACCCCGGTGCGGCCCACGGGCATGGAGATCGTGTTCCTCTATCCCTGCCCGCATTGCCAGCGCGAGGTGCCGCTCATCGCCCCGGCCCGTCCGGCCATGGCCCAGTGCGACGCCTGCCGCAAGAATTTCCCCATCGTGCCCGTGGACGAGCGCACCATGAACTACCTGCGCCTGATTCTGGCCGGGGGCAAGGCCGCCATCGATCCGGATTTTCTCTAAAATTCCTTGAACAGTCTGTCGGGACGGCGGGTTGCGGCCGGTCCCGGGCGGGACGGCCGATCCGGCGTTTTGGGGCGGGGTCGGGCCGGGGCTAGGGCTCGCGCGCGGAGATGACCCGGTTGCGGCCGCGGCGTTTGGCCTCGTACAGGGCCTTGTCGGCCCGGCCGAGCATGCCTTCGAGCTCGTCGGTCGAGTCCGTCATGGAGGCCACGCCGATGCTGGCGGTGAAGCAGATGGTCTCGCCGTCCACCAGGATGCACAGGGACTCCAGGCGGCGGCGCAGGCGTTCGGCCGCGTCCAGGGCGGCCTCGTGGTCGGTCTCGGCGAGGGCCACGGCGAACTCCTCGCCGCCCAGGCGGCCGAAGATGTCGGTCTCGCGGATCTCTTCCTCGCAGGCGGCCACCATGGACTTGAGCACCTCGTCCCCGGCGTGGTGGCCGTAGGTGTCGTTGATGCGCTTGAAGTGGTCGATGTCGATCATGAGCACGGAGAGCGGGCGGCCGTAGCGCTTGGCCCGGTGCAGCTCGCGTTCGGCGGTCTCCATGAAGTGGTGGCGGTTGCGCGCGCCGGTGAGGGAGTCCGTGGTGGCCAGGCGCTTGAGTTCGTTCTCCAGGCGTTTCTGGTCGGTGACGTCGCGGGCCACGGCGAAGACCAGCTTGCGGTCCTGGTCCGCGCTCATGTTCCAGGAGATCCAGCGGTAGTGCCCGTTCTTGTGCAGCCAGCGGTTGACCAGGGTGATGACCGGCTTGCCGCGCATGAGCTGCTCGTTGGAGATGATGGTGGCGTCCATGTCGTCGGGATGGATGAACTCCACCCAGGGGCGGCTCTTGAGCTCGTCCGGGCTCCAGCCCAGGGTGCGCTCCCAGCTCGGGTTGATCTCGCGCAGCAGCCCGTCGAACCCGGCCACGCAGAGCATGTCCAGGGACATGTTGAACACGCGCTGGCGGTCCTGCTCGGCGCGCTTGCGCTCGGTGATGTCGCGCACCACGCTGACGATGCCCAGGGGCACGCCGCCCTCGCGCTCCAGCTGGGTGACGCCGTGCTCGGTGGGGATGACCTCGCCGTCCTTGCGCCGCAGGCGGGACTCGAAGTGCGCGGACTCGCTGCGGTCGAAGGCGTCCTCCACCTGGCGCTCGAAGTCCAGGTAGCGGTCGCGGTTTTCGTACAGGAACTCCATGGTCCGGCCCATGACCTCGTCCTGACGGTAGCCGGTGATGGTCTCGGCGGCGGGGTTGGCGTCGATGATGCGGCGCTCGGGGTCGAGGATGAACATGGCGTCGTCCAGCCCCGAAAAGATGTTGGTGAGCCAGGTGGTGGATTCCTGCAGGGCCCGTTCGGCCTCGCGCTGCTCGGTGATGTCGCGCCCGGCGCTCAACGTCCCGGTGGGGCGGCCCTCGGTGTCGGTCATGAGGGTGTTGCTCCAGCGGATGAGGCGTCGGCGGCCGTCGGCGGTGACGATCTCCTGGTCCGGAACCCGGCGGTAGCGGTCCACCTCGCCGCCCAGGATGCGGTGGATGACCTCGCGCACCTGGTCCCGGTTCTCCTCCGGGATGCACAGCTCGCACCAGTCGCGGCCCAGGATCTCGTCCTGGGGCAGCCCCAGCATGCGGCAGCCTTCGGCGTTCATGAGCCGGACGCGGCCCGCGCGGTCCAGGGACATGACCAGGCCTCCGGAGACGTCCAGCAGGCTGCGGTTGAGGTCGCGGGCCTCCTCCAGGTCGCTGTTCAGCTTCCGGACGGTGCAGGCCCCGGCCTGGTCGCACAGGGCCTGCTCCAGGTCGTCGAAGAACCGGCCCAGCACGCCGCGGTAGGTGCGCTCGGCGGCGGGGTCTTCGGGCAGGGGCAGGCTGCGGCAGGCGCGGCGGAAGAGCTTGATGCGGCGCATGGCCTCGGCCAGGGGCAGGCCGGAGAGGTTGCGCAGCAGGGTGGAGTCGGCGGGGCGCGGGGCGTCGGGGGTTTGCAGGGCCCGGGCCAGGGCCCGCACCAGCTCGGTGGCGGACAACACCACATCCGTCGCGCCGGGAGCGGTCCCGGCGGCGAGTTCATCCGCGGCGGACAGGGACTGTACGCGCTCGGCGATCCAGTCTTCGGCGCGCAGCAGGTGTTCGGCCAGTTCGATCATGGTCGGAGGTCCTGTTTACGGTACGAGGACGACCGGTTCATGGCCGGGATTTCGAGCAGGAAACCGCGAAATGCCCCGACGATACCCCTCTCGCTGTTTCGTGGTTGTCCATAGCCTGCTTTGCCGTAACTTTCAAGAAACGTGGAATTCTTTTTTCGATTTCCGCGGAGCCCCCTCGGGCCGGCGCGCGGGCTCAGAGCACCACGTGCTTGCGGATGTGGGCCACGGCCTGTTCCGGGGAGTCGGTGACCAGAAAAAGGTCCAGGTCCTCGACGCGGATGAACTTGCGGGTCACCAGGGTGGTCTTGAACCACTCCACGAGCCCGCTCCAGAATTCCGTGCCCATGAGCACGATGGGGAAGGGTTTGATGCGCTTGGTCTGGATGAGGACCAGGGCCTCGGTGAGTTCGTCCAGGGTGCCGTAGCCCCCGGGCAGGGCGATGTAGGCCAGGGCGTATTTCACGAACATGAGCTTGCGGATGAAGAAGTAGCGGAAGTCGCAGCGGGCGTCGAGGTAGTCGTTGGGCTTCTGCTCCAGGGGCAGGTGGATGTGCAGGCCGATGGACTCGCCGCCGTGCTCCTGGCAGCCCCGGTTGGCCGCCTCCATGAGCCCCGGGCCGCCGCCGGTGATGACCGAGAATCCGGCGTCCACCAGCCCGGCGGAGAGCTGCATGGTGAGGGTGTACAGGGGGTCGTCCGCCCCCACCCGGGCCGAGCCGAACACGCTCACCGCCGGGCCCACCTCGCTCAGGGTGTCGAAGCCGTCCACCACCTCGGCCAGGATCTTGAAGAGCCGCCAGGACTCCTGCATGGAAAGGTCGTCGATGATGAACTGGCGGGAATGGCGCATGGCTCGGCTCCGGTGGTTGAGGTTGCCCTGGGGGGGGAGTTCGTGCGATGAAGGCCGCTGGCGGGCGTCCGGGCCCCGCCCCTCCTGATACACGCAAGCCCGCGTGAGGTGAAGGGGGGCCGGGGCGGGCAAATCGACCCGCCCGGGAGCTCGAATGAAAATCACCTTCATGGGCGCCGCCCAGACCGTCACCGGATCCTG
>JBFWIY010000189.1:0-6101 GCA_050255855.1 Desulfovibrionaceae bacterium | reverse complement strand
GAGTCCGGCACGGGCACGGGGTCGAAGCTGTGCAGGAAGTCTGGGTGGAACTGGATGTAGGCGGTGAGGTCGCCGCGCAGGGCGTGGACGCGGGCGGCCAGGGCGGCCTGGAGGTCGGGGAAGGGGGTTCCGTCGGGTCCCGGGGGCAGGGGCGCGGCGGGTTCGGCCCGGGCGGTGACGAAGAGGTCGGTCTCGCCCACCATGATGCGGAAGGCGTGTTCGCCCGGACGGGGGGCGATGCGGGCGCGGTAGCCGCGGTCCACGCCCAGGTGGGCGGCGGGGTGTTTGGGCGGTCGGGGCGATTTGGACGATTTGGACATGAACGGCGTCTCCAACCGATGTCCGTCCCGGCGGGGGGGCCCGGCGGCCGGGCCGGGGGCCGGGCGGTGGGGTTCAGCGGGCCGCGGGGCGGCGCAGGACCAGGGTGATCATGCCCCGGGCGTTCTCCTCGGACTCGGGTTCCAGCCCGGCCTTGACGCAGATCGCGGCCACCTGATCGCGGGTGAGGCGGGTCTTGCGGTAGCGGCTCTGGGCCAGGCTCCAGCCCTCGGGGCCGCGGGCGTGGACCATGTCGGTGACGAACACGGCGTCCGGGGCGTATTCGATGCAGGCGGTGAAGAGCCGGTCCGGGGCGGAGCGCAGCAGGAAGCAGCGCTGCCCGGCGGGCAGTTCGCGGGACTGGTCGCGGAACCCGAGCACCAGGCGGCCGCCGGGCTCCAGGGCCTGGGCGGCGTCGGCGATGCAGGCCCGGACCTCGCCCGGGGAGGCCAGGTGGGCCAGGGTGTCGCCCAGGCAGAGGATGGCCTCGGCCGGGGGCAGGCGCAAGGCGGGCAGGGCGCGCAGGTCGGCCTCCAGGGCGCGCACGGGCAGTTCGCCGGTCCGGGCGGCCAGGTCGGCCAGCAGTTCCCGGCTGGTGTCCAGGGCGGCGACGCGGAAGCCGCGCCGGGCCAGGGCCAGGGTGTGGAAGCCCGGGCCGCAGCCCAGGTCCAGGGCGTGGCCGCCGCGGCGCGGGGCCGGGAACCAGCCCTCCACGGCGGTCTCGGCCGCCTGGCGCAGGGCCTCGGCCCCGCCGAAGGCCCAGATGTAGTGCCGGGCCAGCAGGCCCTGGTAGTGGTCCCGGCAGGAGACGTGGTCCGGCGCGGGGGACGGGGTATCGGTCATGGGAGGGGCTCCGGGGGAAAGGCCTCGGTCACGAGCCGGGCGGCCTCGGCCAGCCACTGGGCGCGCTGGGCCGGGGTGCTGGTGCAGACCACGGCGAAGGTGCGACGGTAGAAGGCGGCCCGGCTGCACAGGCCGAACACGCAGTCGCGCCAGATGCGTTCCAGGGGGTCGCCGAACACGGCGGCCTCGCGTTCGGGAAAGGTGTTGGCGGTGTTCAGCACCACCACGGCGCGCAGGGCCAGCATGGGCCGGGGCACGCCCTCGCCGGAGTCCGTGGCCTCGAAGGCGTAGGCCAGGCCGGGGCGGAACACGCGGTCCACCCAGCCGGTGAGCACGGCCGGGGGCATGCCCCACCAGTTGGGGTGGACCACCACCAGGCCGTCGGCCCGGGCCAGTTCGGCGCAGTTGTCGCGGATCGGGGCCGGGAGTTCGCTGCCGCGCGGGATCTCGTCCACAGGCAGCAGGGGGTCGAAGCCCTCGGCGCAGAGGTCGTGGAGCACGGTGGCGTGCCCGGCGGCGACCAGGGCGTCGGCCGCGGCCAGGGCCAGGGCGGCGTTGAGGCTGGCCGGATCCGGGTGGGCCAGGATGACCGGGACGAACATCAGTAGCCCAGGTCCTGGTTCACCAGGATGACGGTGATGCGCTGGGCCGGGTAGCAGCGTTCCGTGACCGCCCAGTGGTTGCAGATGCGGTCCGGGCTGTCGCAGTCGTGGCAGCGGCCGGTCTTGGCGCAGGGGGTCTTCTTGTGCAGGCGCATGGCGTTGACCGGAGCGGCGTAGTCCTTGATGCGGCGGATGGCGGCGGTGACGTCGGGCACGATCTTGTTGCGCCCGGCCAGGACCACCACCCGGCGCGGACCGAAGGTGAGGGCCGCCACGCGGTTGCCGATCATGTCCAGGTTCACGAGCCAGCCGGTCTCGGTGACGGCGTTGGTCCCGGTGAGGAAGAGGTCGCAGGTCAGGGCGCGGCGGCGAAGCTCCAGGCGCTCTTCCGGGGGCAGGCTCTTGTCCCAGGTGTCGATGACCGTGAGGTCTTCGCGCGCCTTGAGGTCCTCGTACAGGCCGGAGTCGGCCAGGGTGAGGGAGCCGCCGAAGCTGACCGAGGCCGGGGCCGCGTCGGGCAGGACGAGCTCCAGGACCAGGGCGCGGGCCGCGGCCGCGGTGTCCACCACGTGGACGGCGAAGTGGTTGGCCATGAGCGCCTGGCGGACCTTGAGCAGGCGCAGGGCCCAGAAATCGGAGACCGTGTCGAAGGTGTCGGGCCCGGCGGGCCGGCTGGCGGGCATGGTGATTTTCCCCTTGGCTTTTTCCGCCGGATATCAGAAATTCCGGACACGCGGAAGCGCGCGGGGGGCGACGGATTTGTCCTTGACGACCCCGTGGCGGGAGGCTATATGGCTTTGTTCCACGCCCCAATAATTTTGACACAACTGTCAGGAGATATACGATGAAAAGGACGTACCAGCCTCGGAAGGTCAGAAGGAAGCGCACCCACGGGTTCCTCGTGCGCATGCGTTCCAAGAACGGCCGTGCGGTCATGAACCGCCGCCGCGCCAAGGGGCGCAAGAGATTAGGCGTCTAGACTGGCCCAAGCAGCGCCGCCTGCTGAACAGCGCCCAGTTCCAGGCCTGCTACGAGCAGGGCGAAAAGCTCTTCACGAGACATTTCGTTTGTTTCGTCCTGCCTCGGGCGGACGCCTCCGCGGGATTCCGGCTCGGACTCACCGTCAGCCGGAAACTGGGCAAGGCGGTGGCGCGCAATCGCATCAAACGGGTGGTCCGCGAGTTTTTCAGGCTCAGGCAGCAGACGGTCCCGGACGGCCTGGATATCGTGGTCGTCCCCAAGCGGACCCTGGACGCTTCCCGCCTGGACCTTGACCGGGTCGCCACAGAATTCACCCCCCTCCTGGCGCGCATGGACGTCATGCGCGCCAGGGCGGGGGGCTGAGATGGGAAGAGCATGCGCGCAGTCGCCCTGGCGCTCATCTGGCTATACCAAAAGGCCGTTTCCCCGCTCTTTCCGGGCTGCTGCCGCTTCATTCCCACCTGTTCCGAATACGCCCGCGAGGCCATCATCCGCCACGGCGCCATCAAAGGCTCCGTGATGGCGCTCTTCCGGCTGCTGCGTTGCCACCCGCTATGCCGCGGCGGCTGGGACCCGGTGCCTGAGGTCTGGCCCGCATTCAAACCCAAAGCGAGACGAACCTGATGGATTCCAAGCGCGTCATCCTGGCCCTGGTCCTGGCCTTCGCCGTATTCTTCGCCTGGCAGTTCCTCTTCCCGCCGCAGACCCCGCCGCCCGCCCAACAGACGGAAGCGGCCCAGGCCCAGCCCGAGGCCCCCGCCGCCCCGGCCGCCCCCGAGGCCCCGGCCGCTCCGGCCCCGCTGGCCCCGGCCGAAGGCATCGTCCCCACCCAGGGTCATCCGGTGACCATCACCACCCCGCTCTACACCGCCGTGTTCTCCACCCAGGGCGGCCGCCTGGAGAGCCTGAAGCTCACCCACTACAACGAGACCCTGGCCGGAGCCGCGGGCACCACCACCCCGGAGAAGGTCGAGCTGGTCAAGGGCGACCCGACCCTGACCCTGCTCCTGGACGAGCACTCCACCTGGGAGAACGCCCAGTGGAACGAAAACGTGGCGGACCTGGCCCTCACCGAGGGCGCGGGCGCCGTGACCTTCACCGGCCGCGCGGGCAACTTCCAGATCGAGCGCGTGTTCACCTTCCACGCGGACACCTACCGCCTGGACGAGAAGGTCCGGATCACCAACCTGGGCCCGGGCGAGGACGTGACCCTCACCCTGCGCACCGCCTCCGCCGCCCTGGCCGGGACCTCCAGCCGGTTCAACAAGCCCCAGGTGGCCACCTACGGCGCCTCGGGCCTGGACGAGCACGACAGCCACGACAAGCTGGTGGAGAAAGGCGTGGGCCCGGTCACCGGGCTGACCTGGGGCGCCATGGACAACAACTACTTCGCCCTCACCATGCTGCCCGCCTCCCAGCAGACCACCTTCACCGGCGGGGCCGTGGCCGAGACCCTCTGGCTGGCCTTCTCCCAGAACCTGGGGAACCTGGGCACCAACCAGCCCCAGACCGCGGACTACTCCTACTACTTCGGCCCCATGGAGCGCGACGCCCTGGCCTTCGCCTCCCCGGCCCTGTCCAACGCCGTGAACTTCGGCTGGTTCGACATCATCGCCAAGCCGCTGCTGATCTTCCTGGTCTGGATCCACAACAACGTGGTCAGCAACTACGGTGTGGCCATCATCCTGCTGACGGTCATCATCAAGGCCCTCTTCTGGCCGCTCTCGCAGAAGAGCTACAAGTCCATGGAGCAGATGAAGAAGCTCCAGCCCATGATCATGAAGCTGCGGGAAAAGCACAAGGACGACAAGCAGGCCCTGAACCAGGCCACCATGCAGCTCTACAAGACCTACAAGGTGAACCCGGCCAGCGGCTGTCTGCCCATGGTGGTGCAGATCCCCGTGTTCTTCGGTCTGTACAAGGCCCTGCTGGAGGGCCTCGAACTGCGTCAGGCGGGCTTCATCGACTTCGTGCCCTTCACGCACCTTCCCTGGCTGGCGGACCTCTCCCAGCCGGACCCGTACTATGTCACGCCCGTCATCATGGGCATCACCATGTTCTTCCAGCAGCGCATGTCCCCGAGCACCGGAGATCCCATGCAGCGGAAGCTCATGATGGCCCTGCCCATCGTGTTCACCTTCATGTTCCTGGGCTTCCCCTCCGGTCTGGTCGTCTACTGGCTGGTCAACAACATCCTCTCCATCGCCCAGCAGTGGTTGTTGATGGCCCGCAACAAAAAGGCCAAGACCGCCTGACGCCCCCGGGACGCGTGAAACCCTCGCGAGGACTTCCATGAGCGACTACAAGGAATTCCAAGGAAAAAACCTGGATGAGGCCATCCAGTCCGCCTGCAGCCACTTCCAACTGGAGCGCGGCAAACTGGAGATCGAGATCCTCTCCGGCGGCTCCACCGGCATCTTCGGCCTGGTGGGCGTGAAAAAGGCCAGCATCAAGGCCCGGCCGCGCGGCAAATTCGAGACCGAACCCGCCCGCACCCCGGCCGCTCCGGCCGCTCCGGCCGCTCCGGCCGCCGAGCCCCAGGCCCCCAAGGCCGAGGCCAAACCCGAACCCAAGCCCGAACCCAAGGCGGCCCCCAAGGCCGAACCCACCCCCGAAGCCAAGGGCAACGACGAAGGCCGCAAACCCCAGAAACCGCGCCAGGAGCGCCGCCCCCGCCAGGAGCGGCCCGCCCCGGCCCCGGGCCAGGCCGCCCCGGCCCCGGATTTCGACGAGGACGATGAGGACGGCCCCCAGCCCGGCAACCGCCTGGACGAGCCGCCCACCAGCGGCCACGAGGAGCAGCCCGGCCTGCCCGGCGAAGGCCGGTCCCGCCGTTCGCGCGGGCGTCGTTCGCGCGGCCGCCGCTCCCGCGGCGGCAACGGCGAAGGCGAGGCCCAGCCGGTGGTGGCGGGCCAGCCCCGCGCCGACGGCCGCATGGACGACGAGCCCATCGGCCCGCGCTCGGAGCGCCGCCCGCGCGGCGAGCGCAAGCCCCGCCCCGAGCGCAGCGAGAACCGCGGCAACGAGAACCGCGGCAACGACCGCAACGAGAATCGCGGCGAAAACCGTGGCGAAAACCGTGGCGAAAACCGCGGCAATGAGCGCGGCGAAAATCGCAACGAGGGTCGCGGCCGCCGCGGCCGGGGCGGACGCCCCCGCGCCGAGCAGGCCCCCAAGGCCCAGGACGTGGAGCGCGCCCCCAGCGTGGACCTGACCACCCTGGACCAGGACAAGCTCGAAGCCAGCGTGCGCGAGACCGCCACCCGGCTGCTGGAGCAGCTGGTGGAGAACCCGGCCCTGACCCTGCGCGTCAAGAAGGACAAGGTGGAGGTGCGCGTGGAGTCCGAAGAGGCCTCC
>JBFWIY010000188.1:0-6156 GCA_050255855.1 Desulfovibrionaceae bacterium | reverse complement strand
TCCTTGGGCATGCCGAAGACCACGCAGCTGGCCTCGTCCTGGGCGATGGTGGCCGCCCCGGCGTCGTACAGCTCCTTCAGGCCCTTGGCCCCGTCGTCGCCCATGCCCGTGAGGATGGCCGCCACCGCGTTCTTGCCCGCGTACTGCGCCCCGGAGCGGAAGAGCACGTCCACGCTGGGGCGGTGGCGCGAGACCAGCGGCCCGTCGCGCACCTCCACATAGTAGCGCGCCCCGCTGCGCTTGAGCAGCATGTGCTTGTTGCCCGGGGCGATGAGGGCCTGGCCGCGCAGCATGGTGTCGTTGTCCGCGGCCTCCTTCACGGTCATGCGGCAGATGGAGTTGAGCCGCCGGGCGAAGGCCGCGGTGAAGTGCTCGGGCATGTGCTGCACGATGGCCACGGCCGGGCAGTCCCCGGGCAGGCCCTGCAGAAAGGTGGAGAGCGCCTCGGTCCCCCCCGTGGACGCCCCCACCAGCAGGATCTTCTCCGTGGTGGTGATGGTGTAGGTGCGCTTGGTCTGGGCGATGACCGCGTCGGCGTCCAGCTTGGGCTCCACGTGGATGTCCGGGGCCGGGGCGCGGCGGTCGGTCTTGACCTGGGCCGCGGCGCGCACCGCGTCGCAGACCCGGATGCGCGACTCCTCCAGGAACTTCTTGGTGCCCACCTGGGGCTTGGTGATGATCTCCACGGCCCCGTACTCCAGGGCCTTGAAGGCGTTGTCGCTGCCCTCCTGGGCCACGGACGAGCAGATGATGACCGGGATGGGGTGCTGGCTCATGATCTTGCGCAGGAAGGTGAGCCCGTCCATCCGGGGCATCTCGATGTCCAGGATGATGACGTCGGGCGCGGCCTTGCGCATCTTCTCCGCGGCCTGGAAGGGGTCGCCCGCCGCGGCCAGGACCTCGATGTCCGGTTCGTCTTCGAGCAGGGAGGCCAGGGTCTGGCGCACCAGGGCCTGGTCGTCCACGAGCATGACGCGGATCTTTTTGCCCATGTCTTATCGCCTCCGGAATACCGTGGGCACCACCTGGACCAGGGGCAGGTCCATGCCCGACAGGCTCTCGGAATGTCCGATGAACAGGTAGCCGCCGGGGATCAGGTGGTCGCAGAACTTGGTGAACAGCCGCTGCTGGGTGGGACGGTCGAAATAGATCACCACGTTGCGGCAGAAGATGACGTGACGCGGGGAGTTGAGGCGGAACTCCTCCATGAAGTTGAGCCGCCGGAAGCGGATGTGGCGGCGGACCTCCGGGGCCATGCGCACCAGACCCTTGGCCGGGTCCTTGCTCTTGAGCATGTAGCGGGTCATGAGGGCCCGGGGCACGTCCTTGGCCGCGTCCATGGTGTAGACCCCGCGCAGGGCGTGCTCCAGGATCTTGGTGGAGATGTCCGTGGCCAGGATGGCGTAGTCGAACCCGGCGTGGGCCTTGGCGTATTCCTCCAGGACCATGGCCAGGGTGTAGGGCTCCTGCCCGCTGGAGCAGCCCGCGCTCCAGACCTTGAGGGTCTGGCGGCCCAGGCGGGCGGAGAGCTCCGGCAGCACCCGGCCGGTCAGGATCTCGAAGTGGTGCGGCTCGCGGAAGAAGTGGGTGGTGTTGGTGGTCACCGCGTCGTACAGGTGGGGGCGCTCGCTCTCCAGGCCCTCGGGGGAGAACACGTAGTCGCAGTACTGGCGGTAGTCCCCCAGGTTCAGGGCGCGCAGGCGGCGCTGGAAGCGCGACTGGAGCAGGGTCTTCTTGGAGGGGGGCATCTTGATGCCCAGCTCGGACTCGATGAGCTCGGAGAAGCGGCGGAACTCGGCCTCGCCCAGCTCGGCCCCGGCCAGGCCCAGGGAGGAGCAGCGCCGGGCGGCGGGGGCGTCGGCGTCCTGGTCACGCAGGGGACCGGAACGTGAGGGGGCGGGGCGCGGGGGCTGCTTCATGCGCAAGGGCCGCCCCGGTCGGCGGCTCGGCCCGGACGCGCCGGGCACGGTTGAACGTTGGCTCCGGGACCGGGGCGGGTGACCGGAGCATGAACCCATATAGCCAGATCTGCGGGAAAAAGGGAATGATTTTCCTCAGCGCTCCCGGAACTGCCGGGGGGTCTGCTTCAGCCCCCCCACGGCCCAGAACCCGGCGTGGTTGGTCCTGGCGCGCTCCTGGGCCCGGGTCAGGAGCTTCCGGTGGCGCTCGTTGGGCGGGTAGTCCACGGCCAGGGCCAGGCCCGTGGCCACCAGGGCCTCGTTGAGCATGGCGTCGCCGCTCCAGACGTAGGCCAGCAGGCGGTCGTACTGGTCGCGGTGCTCCTGGTCCAGCTCCAGGATGAGCCCGCCCCGGGCCAGGAAGTCCGCGGCGAAGGCCCGGGCCGTGGAGCCGAACTCCTGGCGCAGCTCCGGGGCGTCCACCCCGATGAGCCGGACGTGCTCCTGGCCCTCGGGCCCGTTCATGACCAGGGTGTCGCCGTCGATGATGCGCAGGAGCTTCCAGGCGCTCTGGCCCTGGACCGGGGCGTCGGCCGCCGGGGGCATCCACTGCCAGACCGCGGCCGCCGTGGCCAGGGCCAGGCCGAGCAGCAGGGCGCGGAGGGTCTTTCGGGTCGGGGCCATGCCGCCTCCATACCGCAACCCGGGGCGCAGGCCAAGCCCGTCCGCGCCCCGCAGGCCCGGGGCCGGTTGCCCTGGGGCGGGCAATGCGCTACTCCCAGGCTCGAACGCACGGGGAAGGACGCCACATGGGACTGCTGGATCGCTGTTTTCATCTTTCCGAGCGCGGCACCACGCCCGGGCGCGAGGTGATGGCCGGGGCCACCACCTTCGTGACCATGGCCTACATCATCATCGTCAATCCCAAGATCCTGGCGGCGGCGGGCATCCCCGAGGGACCGGCCATGGTGGCCACGGTGCTGGCGGCCAGCTTCGGGTCCCTGGCCATGGGGCTGTACGCCAACCTGCCCTTCGCCGTGGCCCCGTACATGGGCGAGAACGCCTTCGTGGCCTACACGGTGTGCGGGGTGCTGGGCTATTCCTGGGCCACGGCCCTGGGGGCCCTGTTCATCTCCGGCGTGCTCTTCACGGCCATCACCGTGCTCGGGGTGCGCCGCCACCTCATGGAGGCCATCCCCTTCAGCCTCAAGCAGGGCTTCGTGGTGGGCATCGGCCTGTTCCTGACCTTCATCGGGCTCATGGACACCGGCATCGTGGTGAAGCCCGCCGCGGGCCCGGTGCCCGTGGCCCTGGGCGACCTGAGCAGCCCGGGGGCCCTGCTGGCCGTGGGCGGGTTTTTCCTCATCGCCCTGCTCATGGCCTGGAAGGTGCGCGGGGCCATCCTGCTGGGCATCCTGGCCGTGGGCCTGGCCGCCTTCGGCTTCGGCGTGGCCCAGTGGCCCGGGACCCTGGTGGCCCCGCCCCCGCCCCTGGCCGAGGTCTGGCTGGCCCTGGACGTGTTCGGGGCCCTCACCTGGGGGCTGTTCTCCGTGGTCCTCACGGTGCTGGTCATGGCCTTCGTGGACACCATGGGCTCCATCCACGCCGTGGCCCACCGGGCCGGGCTGCTGGACGCGCAGGGCAACCTGCCGGACATGCACCGGCCCATGCTGGTGGACGCCCTGGCCACCACCGGGGCGGCGCTCCTCGGCACCACCACCACCGGGGTGTACATCGAGTCCGCCACGGGCATCGAGGCCGGGGGGCGCACCGGGCTCACCGCCGTGGTCACCGGGCTGCTCTTCCTCACGGCCCTGTTCCTGGCCCCGGTGTTCATCGCCATCCCGGCCTGCGCCGTGGGCCCGGGGGTCATCATCGTGGGCCTGCTCATGATGAGCTCGGCCCGGCTGGACCTGGGGCACCTGAGCGAGAGCGTGCCCGCCTTCGTCACCCTGACCCTCATGAGCTTCACCTACAACCTGGGCATCGGCATGACCGCGGGTTTCATCGCCTACCCCTTCATGAAGGTGGCCACGGGCCGGGGGCGCGAGGTGCGCGGACCCATGTGGGCCCTGGCGCTCATGTCCCTGGCCTTCTATGTCTTTTATCCCCACTAGCGCCGCGTCCGCAAATATGATCCATACAACGACGACGCGACGCTCGGACCGGGCGGACGGGCGGTCCCGCCGCCCCGGGCCGGGCGGTGCGCCGCGGCGGACAGCACACTAGCGGAGGGGACGTGTTCGGCAATCGAGGCAACGGCGGCGGACGCGGCAACGGGACCTTCTTTCCGGTCTCCCCGCTGCTCCTTTTTCCCGACGTCATGGGCACCTTTTCGGTGTTCCTGCGCCAGGGCAAGGACTTCGTGCTCTACACCCGCTCGGGGGAGCGCTTCTCCGAGCGCCACCGCCAGAACCTCCACGCCTCGGGGGTGACGGAGGTTTACGTCCAGACCGAGGACAAGCCCGACTTCGACCGCTACGTGGAGCAGAACCTGGGCCGGGTGCTGGACAACGAGGAGCTGACGCCCTCGGACCGCTCCCGGGTGCTCTACACCGCGGCCGAGGACGTGCTGGAGGAGGTCTTCGACACCCGCCTGCCCGCGGCGGCGCGGGGCCGCCAGGTGGAGCGCATCGGCGGCATCGTGCGCCAGAGCCTGGACTTCCTGGCCGACGAGCGGACCCTCAAGGCCATGGCCCCGTTCATCCGCCACGACTACAAGACCTATACCCACAGCCTGCACGTGTTCCTCTACACCGTGAGCCTGCTGATCGGGGAGGGCTACGCGGGTGAGGAGCTCTACGAGGTGGGCCTGGGGGCCATGCTGCACGACCTGGGCAAGGCGCGCATCCCCCTGACCGTGCTCAACAAGAAGGGCACCCTCAACGACCAGGAGCGCGACGTCATCCGCACCCATCCCCTGCAGGGGGTGGCCATGTGCGCCAACCTGGAGGTCAGCCAGCTCACCTTCAACTGCATCCTGTTCCACCACGAGCGCATGGACGGCGGGGGCTATCCCTCGGGCATCGGGGAGGACGACATCCCCGTGCCCGTGCGGGCCATCACCCTGTGCGACGTGTACGACGCCCTGACCAGCAAGCGCCCCTACGCCGAGGCCAGGACCCCTTTCGAGGCCCTGACCGTCATGCGCTACGACATGAAGGGGCATTTCGACATGGCGGTGTTCAAACGGTTTGTGGAGATGCTCAGCGGGGCGGACATCGCCTGACCCGCTCCGGCGCCTTCGCCGCCCCAAGAGGAGGTTCCTGCATGATCCGCATTTCCACCCTGGCCCGTCGGGCCCTGGCCCTGGCCCTGCTGCTCGGCCTGGCCGTCCCGGCCGCGGTCCGCGCCACCGTTCCGGCCGGTCCCGCCGGGTCCGTTCCCGCGGCCGTCTCCGCAGTCGTGCCCGTGGCCGCCGCCGGGGCGGCCGTCTCCGCGGACTCCGGCCCCCGGGTGGGGGCCTGGGCCGAGGACCCGGCCCCGTCCCTGCCGTCCCCCCCCTCGGACTTCCGGGGCATCCCCTTCGGCGCGGAGCTCAAGGACGTGCCGGGCCTGACCCCGGTCTCCGCCAAGGTCTCCGACCCGCAGGGCCGCTACAAGGACGTTTACTTCCGGCAGGACGAGCCCCTGACCTACGCCTCGGCGGACATCCTCTCCGTGACCTACGCCTTCCGGGAGGGGCGGCTGTTTCAGGTGAGCATGGCGGTGCGCGGGGAGGACAACCTCTTCATCATCAAGGACGCGCTCATCTCCAAGTACGGCCCGGGCCGCCAGGTGGGGGCGCGCTACGGCTGGACCTGGCCGGACTTCTCCCTGGTGGTCTCGGCCGAGTCCGAGGACGGAGTGGGCGGGGTGGTCTTCACCAAGGAGCGCTGAGCAAATATTCGGATGAACGGATAGATGGCGTCCGGTCGGGATCGGCGGGCGCGATGACGGGGAGCGCGGCGCGGCCGGGCTCCCCGTCATCGTCTCGGCGGCGGGGCGGCGGGCGTTGCCGGGCGGGGGCGACGGCCCGGGCGGCCCGGCGTGCGGGATGCCCCCCGGCGGGCGCGGGCTATTGCAGGATGTAGTTGAAGGGGTTCACCGGCGCGCCGCTCACCTGGACCTCGTAGTGCAGGTGCGGGGCCTTGCTGCGGCCGGTGTTGCCCACGTAGCCGATGACCTGGCCGCGCAGCACGCGCTGCCCCTCCTTCACGGCGAAGCCCGAGAGGTGGGCGTAGCGGGTCTTGATCTTGTCGGAGTGCGTGACCACCAG
>JBFWIY010000187.1:0-6174 GCA_050255855.1 Desulfovibrionaceae bacterium | reverse complement strand
CGAGCGGCCCGACGTGCTCACCGTGAGCATCCACGGCCACCCGAGCTTCGCCTACCCGTACTTCTCCGGGTTCGCCGAGGAGCGCGGGGCCGGGGCCGGGCTGGGCTACAACCTGAACCTGCCCCAGGCCGAGGCCCTGGACGGCGAGGGCTACCGCAAGGCCCTGGCCAAGGCCGTGGCGCGCATCCGGCGCTTCAAGCCCATGTTTTTGGTGGTCAGCCTGGGGCTGGACCCGGCCAAGGGCGACCCCACGGGCTCCTGGAGCCTGACCCCCGAGGACTTCGAGCAAAACGGCCGGATCATCGGCGGCCTGGCGGGCGAGCTGGGCTCGCCGGTGCTGGTGGTGCAGGAGGGCGGGTACAAGACCCAGCAGCTCGGGGTGAACGCCCGGCGCTTCTTCACCGGCCTGCGCGCCGCGGCCTGGGGCGGGGCGGACCGGCCCGGGCCCGGGCATGGAAACGGGCATGGAAATGGGCAGGGCGGGCAGGGAAACGGGAACGGGCGCGGGGCCCCAAACGGGCCTGGGGCCGGGGGCGCGGGGGAGCCGGGTTAGGCGAAGTCCGCGGCGTCGAGCTGGAGGGTCACCGGGCCCCAGTTGGTCAGGTGGACCGCCATGTCCGCGCCGAACTCGCCCGCGGCCGGGGGGTGCGGGGCGCGGGCGGCCAGGTCGGCCAGCAGGCGCTCGTACAGGGCCCGGGCGGTCTCCGGCGGGCAGGCGGCGGAGAACGACGGGCGGCGGCCCCGGCGGCAGTCGGCGTACAGGGTGAACTGGCTCACCACCAGCAGCTCCCCGCCCACGTCGCGCAGGCTGCGGTTCATGTGCCCGCCGTCGTCCGGAAAAATGCGCAGGTCCAGGAGCTTTTCGAGCATTTTCGACCAGACCGGGGCGGCGGGCAGGTCCAATCCGTCCGCCGCGCCGAAGCCCGCCAGCACCAGCAGGCCCGGGCCGATCTCTCCCGTGGGGCGCACGCGCCCGTCCGGGTCTCGCACCTCCACCCGCGCCTGGCGCACGCGCTGGATCAGCAGGCGCACGGTCAGTTTTCCCGATAGGTGGCCCGGGACGAGGGCTTTTCCGACACCGTGACCTCGGCCAGGCGCACGTGGCCGGGCAGGCGCGGCTTGAGCTCGGTGTAGATGTGGCGGGCGATGTTCTCGCTGGAGGGGTTGCGCTCGGTGAAGGCGGGCAGCTCGCCCAGCACGCGGTGGTCCAGCTGGTCGAGGATCTCTTGGGTGAGCCGTTTCAGCTCCCCGAAGTCCATGAGGAACTCCACGCCCGGGAGCAGCTCCGAGCCCTCCACCGCCACCTCCACGCCGAAGTTGTGGCCGTGCAGGCGCTCGCACTTGCCCTGGTAGCAGCGCAGCTGGTGCGCGGCGGCGAAGTCCAGCGTCACCGCGAGCCGGTAGACGGGGGCCATGGGTCGTCCTCCTCGCGGCGGGGGGTGTCGCCGGAATCGTCGTCGTCATCGTCGTCGCCGTCGTCATCCGCGTGGTCCGCTACGCCGGGCCGGAGGTCGCCGGGCCACTGGTCGCGCGGGTCCAGGTCCTGGCCCGCGGCCAGGCGTTCCAGCATGCGGTTGGTGCGGCGCTGGGACTCCAGCAGCTCCTCCAGCAGGCGGTTCTGCTTCACGGCGCTGCGCCAGCGCAGGAACGGCAGCAGGGCCAGACCGGCCGCCACCACCAGCAGGGCCAGCACCAGATAGCTCAACAACGGGTCGGTGCTCATGCGCTCTCCTCGTAGTCGGGCATGGGGGCGTCCGGGCCGATGGCCTCGGCGATGCCGTCCGGGTCCGTGTCAAAGGCGGATTCGGCCGCGTATTCGTCAAGGTCGGCGTCGTCGCGGGGCTCGGCCCCGGCGTCCGGGCCAAAGGGCGCTTCCTCGCCGCCGTCTCCGGCGCCGCCCCGGCTCTCCGCCTGGTATTGCCGGAAATCGTTCCAGAAATCGCCGTTGGGCCAGATGCGCCACTGGCTGCCCAGCTCCACCAGGTAGACCGCGTCCCCGCGGGCCACGCGCAGCCGCACCGGGACCTCGCCCGGGTGGGCGGCGATGAGCCCCTTGAGCCGGCCGATGCCCGCCTCGTCCAGGTCCTCTTCCGCCACGGGCAGGGGCACGGGGGTGCTGTTGCGGCTTTGGACATCGCGCAGCAGCTCGAAGCGCTCGGCCACCAGCTTGGCCTTCTGGTCGTCGCCGCCCGCGCCGTCGCGCCGGTCGGCCTTGGCCACCACCAGGATGGGCTCCTCCGTGGCGATGAGGGCCTTGGCCTCGGGGTAGAGCGAGGGGAAGACCGTGAGCTCGCCCGTGCCCGAGAGGTCCTCGATCTGGCAGAAGGCCATCTTCTCGCCCTTCTTGTTGATGTATTCCTTCACCGCCGGGACGATGACCGCCACCCGGGCCTCGGCCCCGTCGGGCAGGCTGCGGCAGTGCTCCAGGGTGCGCACTCCGAGGCGCGGCAGGTCCATGCGGTAGGCGAGCAGCGGGTGGCTGGAGAGGTAGAAGCCCAGGACCTCCTTTTCCAGGCGCTGCTTCTCGGCGTCGGGGAACTCCTCCTGGTTGAACTCCTCGATGGACACGCAGGCCGCCGGGTTGGACGCCGCCTGGTCCTTGGCGTCGCCCTTGCCGCCGCCCGGGCCGCCCATGCCGCCCAGCATGTCCAGCATGGAGATCATGCCCGAGGCGCGCTCCTTGGCCTCGCGCTGGCCCACGCCGTAGGCCTTTTCCAGCCCGGCGATGAGCCCGGCGCGCGAGCACCCGAACCCGTCCATGGCCCCGGCCTTGATGAGGGACTCGGTGACCCGCTTGGTCACCTTGCGCAGGTTCACCCGGCGGCAGAAGTCCACCAGGCCGGTGTAGGGGCCGTGCTCCTCGCGCTCGCGCACGATGTCGTTCACCGCCTCGTCGCCCA
The DNA here is from genome assembly GCA_050255855.1 of Desulfovibrionaceae bacterium. GTDB lineage: Bacteria > Desulfobacterota > Desulfovibrionia > Desulfovibrionales > Desulfovibrionaceae. Next base: position 3,274 of record JBFWIY010000187.1, on the reverse strand, counting down.
CGTTCTTCACCCCGGCCAGGCCGAAGCGGATGATGCCGTTGTCCACGGAGAAGCGCCGCCGGCTCTTGTTCACGTCCGGCCCGGCCACCTCGATGTCCATTTCGCGGCAGGAGTTGATGTAGGCGTACACCTTGTCGGCGTTGGCGAGCTCGGAGCTGATGAGCGCCGCCATGAACTCCACCTTGTGGTGCACCTTGAGGTAGGCCGTGTAGTAGCTGATGAGCGCGTAGGCCGCGGAGTGGGACTTGTTGAACCCGTACTCCGCGAACTTCTCCATGAGGTCGAAGATCTCGTTGGCCGTGGTCTCGGGGATCTTGTTCTCCGCAGCGCCCTCCAGGAACCGCTTGCGCTGCTTGGCCATCTCCTCGGCCTTCTTCTTGCCCATGGCCCGGCGCAGCAGGTCGCCTTCTCCCAAGGAATAGTTGGCGATGACCATGGCCGTGGCCATGACCTGCTCCTGGTACACGATGACCCCGTAGGTGGGGGAGAGGGTCTCCTCCAGGCTGGCGTGGGGATACGTGACCGGGATCTCGCCGTGCTTGCGCTTGATGAACTCGTCCACCATGCCCGAGCCCAGCGGGCCGGGGCGGTAGAGGGCGAGCATGGCGATGATGTCCTCGAAGCGGTTGGGCTTGAGCATGCGCAGGTACTTGCGCATGCCCGAGGACTCCACCTGGAAGATGCCGTCCGTGTCGCCCCGGCTGAACAGGGCGTAGACCGCGGGGTCGGTCAGGGGCAGGTTGTCCAGGTCCGGCGGCTGCTTGCCCTGCTCGCGGATGATGTCCAGACAGTCCTCGATGACCGTCATGGTGCGCAGGCCCAGGAAGTCGAACTTGATGAGGCCCACCAGCTCCACGCGCTTGCCGTCGTACTGGGTCACCACCTCGCCCTTTTTCCCGGCGTAGAGCGGCAGGTAGTGGGTCATGGGCTCGGCGGAGATGACCACCCCGGCGGCGTGGGTGGAGGCGTGGCGGGCCAGCCCCTCCAGCCGCTTGGCCACGTCCAGGAGCTTCTTCACCTGGGTGTCGGAGTCGTAGAGCCGCTTCAGCTCGGGCTCGCGCTCCAGGGCCTTGGCGATGGTCATCTTCATCTCTTCGGGCACCAGCTTGGCGATGCGGTCGCCCTCGGCAAAGGTCATGCCCAGGGCCCGGGCCACGTCGCGCACCACCGCCTTGGCCTTCATGGTGCCGAAGGTGGTGATCTGGGCCACGTGGTCCTCGCCGTACTTGCCCGCCACGTAGCGCACCACCTCCAGGCGGCGGCGCTCGCAGAAGTCCACGTCGATATCCGGCATGCTCACGCGCTCCACGTTCAGGAAGCGCTCGAACAGCAGCTGGTAGGGGATGGGGTCCAGGTTGGTGATGCGCAGGGCCCAGGCCACGATGGACCCGGCCGCCGAGCCGCGGCCCGGCCCCACCGGGATGCGGTGGTCCTTGGCCCAGTTGATGAAGTCCTGCACGATGAGGAAATAGGCCGGGAAGCCCATCTCCTTGATGACCCCGATCTCGTACTCCAGGCGCTTGCGGTAGGCCTCGGCGTCGATGGCGTAGGGCGCGGCCTGGATGCGCGCCTCCAGGCCCTCGCGCGCCATGCGCTCGAACTCCTGGTCGATGCTCACGCCCTCGGGCAGCTCGTAGACCGGGAAGGAGTGCTTGCCGAGCTCGATCTCCACGTTGCAGCGCTCGGCGATGCGCTGGGTGTTGGCGATGGCCTCGGGCACCGCGGCGAAGGCCTTCTCCATCTCCTCCGGGGTCTTGAAGTAGAGCTGGTCCGTGTCCATGCGCATGCGGCCCGGCGTGTCCACGGTCTTGCCGGTCTGGATGCAGATGAGCACGTCGTGGGCCTCGTCGTCGCCCTTGTTCAGGTAGTGGCAGTCGTTGGTGGCGACGAGGGGAAGCCCGGTGCGCCCGGCTAGGTCGATGAGCATGGCGTTGAGCCGGTTCTGCTTCTCGATGCCGTTGTCCTGCAATTCCAGATAGAACTCGCCCGGGAAAATCTCGGCGTACTCGCGGGCCACGGCCTCGCCCGCGTCCATGCCCTGGCTGAGCAGGGCGTGGGGCACCTCGCCGCCCAGGCAGGCGGAGAGCGCCACGAGCCCGGCGGAGTGGCGGCGCAGCAGGGCCTTGTCCGCGCGCGGCTTGTAATAGAAGCCCTTGAGGTGGGCCTCGGACACGATGGCGATGAGGTTGCGGTAGCCTTCGAGATTCTTGGCCAGCAGCACCAGGTGGTTGGCCCCGGAGGTCTCGGGCCGGCGGTCGGTCATGTCGCCCGGGGCCACGTAGATCTCGCACCCGATGATGGGCTTGAGGCCCATCTTCTGGGCCTGCATGTAGAAGGTGACGGCCCCGTGCATGTTGCCGTGGTCGGTGAGGGCCACGGCGGGCATGCCCAGGTCCTTGGCCTTCTGGCACAGGTCCGTGATGCGGATGGCCCCGTCCAGCAGGCTGTACTCGGAGTGCACGTGGAGATGAACGAATTCGGGCATGTCGGAGACCTTCGGTTGGTGAGAACCCAGCATACCGGAAGACGGCGGCGAAGGGAACCGCAAGGGGGAGGGGGCGGATATGGGCCCGGCCACGCGGAGCGGGAAAGCCTCCCCGTGCAGAGCAGGACGCCGTGGCGCTAAGACGCCTGGCCGCATTCGCGCCCAGCCGTCCAAGCGCCACGTTGCGGCGGCCAGAGGGGCAGGGCCCCTCTGGACTCCCGGATTGCGGGGCGATTTTTGCCCGGCGCGCGGAACAACGTGCCGAATCCCGCCCCGCCCCACCCCGCGCCGGGCAAAAACCGCCCCGCGGGGGGGGAAGAAGGCTAGTCGGCGGGCTCGGGCGAGGCGGAGGTGAATTCGTAGAACTGTTGCAACGCCTTGAACAATCGTTCTATCGGGGTGCCGGGATATTGCTCGGCAAAGGGTCGCATGATCTCCATGCCCTCTCGGAAGGACTCGGCGGCAGCGGCCCGGTCCCCTCCGGTGAGCAGGATGAGGCCCCGGCTCGCGAGGCTTCGGGCCAAGTCAGGCCGGAACCGGGCGGGCTCCTTTCTGGCGAGGTCCCGATAGATGCCCACGGCCTCCCGGCTGGCCTCCAGAGCGGCCGGGTTGTCCCCGGCGTCGCTGAGGCGGATGGAGAGGTTGTTCAGGCTTGCGGCCAGATCGGGCCGGAACCGGGCGGGCTCCTTTTCGGCGAGTGTCCGGTAGATGCCCACGGCCTCCCGGCAGGCCTCCAGGGCGGCCGGGTTGTCCCCGGCGTCGCCGAGGCGGAGGGAGAGGTTGTTCAGG
>JBFWIY010000186.1:0-6208 GCA_050255855.1 Desulfovibrionaceae bacterium | reverse complement strand
GTTGCCCAGCCCGGGCAGGCTGGTGACCACGGAGAGCGGCACGGCCAGAATGAGCGGGATGAAGATGGGGCTCACCCACCAGAAGAATTCCCGGTTGAGCAGGAACAGCCCGGCCGCCCACAGGGAGGCCAGCACCGTCCCCCCCAGGTGGAAGGCCAGCGCCTCGCCCCAGCCCGTGGGCTTGTCCTCGCGCTGCTGGCGCGACCACCCGGTCTCGAACCCGAGCAGGGTGACGAACACGAACTTGGAGTGGAACAGCATGCGCACCGGCGCGAGCAGCGTGCTCACCAGCACTTCGAGCACGATGCTGACCGCCAGGCGGATGAACCCGCCGAACAGCCGCGGGCTCCCCCGCCACAGCACCAGGATGTAGGCCAGCACCTTGGGCAGGAAGAGCACCACGCCCGTGGTGGCCAGCAGGCTCATGGCCCACCACGGCTCCCACACCGGCCACTGCGGAAACAGCGTGCGCGCCTCGGAGAAATACACCGGCTGCATGAAGGCCTCCATCACCGCCTCGGCCGTGGAGACCGCCAGGAACAGGAACCAGAGCAGGGCCGAGCCGTAGGCCAGCACGCCGTTGAGGAACAGGGCGCGGTGGGCCGGGAACACGCCCCGGCTGAAGAACAGGCGCAGATGCTGGAGGTTGCCCTTGCACCAGCGCCGGTCGCGCGACAGGTCGGTCAAGAGCGTGGGCGGGCTCTCCTCGTAGCTGCCCGGCAGGTCGTAGGCCAGCCAGACGCTCCAGCCCGCCCGGCGCATGAGGGCCGCCTCCACGAAGTCGTGGCTGATGATGTCCCCGCCCAGGGGCGGACGGCCGGAGAGCCGGTGCAGCCCGCAGTGGCGCTGGAAAGGGCGCACCCGGATGATGGCGTTGTGGCCCCAGTACTGGGCGTCGCCCAGGAGCCAGAAATGCAGCCCGGCCGAAAAGAGCGGCCCGTACAGGCGCGAGGCGAACTGCTGGGCCCGGGAGAACAGGCTCTCCCGGCCGAAGGTCACGGGAATGGTCTGGAGGATGCCCACGTGGCGCTTGCGCTCCATGAGCCGGACCATGCGCACCAGGGTCTCGCCGGTCATGACCGAGTCCGCGTCCATGACCACCATGTAGGTGTAGCGCGAGCCGAAGCGGCGGCAGAAGTCGGCCACGTTGCCGCTCTTCTTCTTGATGTTCTTGCGCCGCCGCCGGTAGATGAGCCGGGCCTGGCCCGCGCCGTCCCCGTGCAGGCGGCGCACCAGCCGGGCGAAGGCCGCCTCCTCCTCCACCCAGGCGTCCGGGTCCTGGGTGTCCGAGAGCAGCAGAAAATCGAACTCGTTCAGCCGCCCGGTGCGCGCCACGGAGTTCCACACCGTCTCCACCCCGGCCAGCACCCGGTCCATGTCCTCGTTGTAGACCGGAAAGACGATGGCCGTGCGCACGCCCTCGCGCGGGATGCGGTCGGCCGCCTCGGCCTTCTCGTGGGTGTGGGTCACGGCGAAGCGGTCGTGGCGGCGCAGCAGCGTCCAGAACCCGGCCGCCGCCGTCCAGAAGCCCACGGAGATCCAGGCGAAGAGGATAGCGAACACGCCCAGGAGCACGGCCTCCAGGATCGTATCGCCCTTGTGGGGCAGCACCTGGCCCATGCGCATGGTGGCGGCCACGGTGAGCCCCACCACCAGCAGGATGAGCACCCAGCGGCGGCGGCTGGCCACCCGGCCCCAGGGCTGGTTCAGGTACTCGCGCGGCAGGGTGCTGGGCCGCGGCGCGGTCCCGGCGGAGCGGGGGGCGCGGCCGCTGAGGCGGAAGAGCATGCGCAGCCAGTGCCGGGCGGGCATGCGCTCCGGGGCCATGCTGGTGCGCTCCACGGACAGGGGGCGCAGGGCCTCCAGGCCGAGGTCCAGGGACCGGCCCGGCTCGGGCTCGAACCAGGCGCCCGGACCGTCGATGCGGTCTTCCAGGGCGTCCATGGCCCGGGCGGCCAGGCGGTCCGGGGTGCGCCCGGCCGCGCGGTCCGCGGCGGGGACGGAGGCGGACGCGGTCTCGGAATCGGCCTCGGGTTTGGTCTCGGAATCGGCTTCGGATTCGGCCCCGGGCGCGGGGGCGGCGGTCGCCGGCGCCTCGCGCTCCTCGCGCTCCAGGGTGCGGAGCACGCGCAGGGCCGTGTCCAGGCGTTCGGGCTCGGCCAGGGGCAGACGGCGCAGGTAGGCGGTCAGCCGACGGCCCGCCCGGTCCAGGTCCAGCCCGGGGGGCGGGGCCGGGACCGACGCCGCGGAAAGTTCCGACGCCGGAGCGTCCGGGGCCGAGGGCTCCGCAGGCGACGTATCCGGTGTCGACGGATCCGGCTTTGACGAATCCGGCGTCAGGGGCTCGGGCCCCTCGCCGGGCCCGCGCCCGGCGCTCACGGCTCGTTCCCGGGCCGCACGGCGTAGCTCCAGGTCTCGCTCAGGGCCTCGTTGTGGTACTTGAGAAAGGCGCGCAGCTCCAGGGGCTGGTCACGGCCGGGCAACATGCTCTGCAGGGCCCCGCGGCTGTCCATGACCACCTTGAACACCAGCCGCCAGCCGCCCGTGGCCTCGTTGCGGAAGGCCTGGCTCTCCACGATCTCGCCGCCCTCGGCGCAGCTCACCACGGCGGAGACCCCGGCCCCGGGGGGCAGGGCCAGCAGGTTCTCGCCCTCGAAGTCCACGATGAAGAGCCGGGTCCGCTCGTCCACGCGGGAGGCTCGGGTGGCCGCCACATGGGCCCCGGGGGGGGTCATGCCGCGGGCGTTCATCCAGCGCATGCGGTACTCGACCTTCAGGGGCTGGCCGTCCTCGGGCAGAACATCCGGGCACCAGTAGGCCACCATGTTGTCGTGGTACTCGCGCTGGGAGGGGATCTGCACCAGCTCGATGTGCCCCGCGCCCCAGCCCTTTCGGGGCTCGATCCAGACGCTGGGCCGCAGCTCGTAGCGCGCCTCCAGGTCCTGGTAGTGGTCGAAGTCCGTGTCGCGCTGCATGAAACCGAAGCCGCGCACGTCGTCGGCCTGGAAGGTGGCCATCTCCAGGGTCTGGGGGTTCTGCAGGGGCCGCCAGAGCCACTCGCCCGAGGCGAAGCGGATCATGAGCCCGTCGGAGTCGTGGACCTCGGGCCGCCAGTCGCGGATGGGCGAGGGCGGGGAGTTCTCCCCGTAGAAGAACATGCTGGTGAGCGGGCCCAGGCCGAGCTTGTCCACCTTGCGGCGCAGGAAGATGCGGGCGCTGACGTCGATGACCGTCTCCTCGCCCGGGCGCACCCGGAAGGCGTAGGCCCCGCACAGGCTCTGGCTGTCCAGCAGGGCGTAGATCCACATCTCGCTCTCGCCCTTGCGGGGCTTCTGGATCCAGAACTCGCGGAACCAGGGGAACTCCTCGCCGCGCGGGGTGGCGGTGTCCACGGCCAGGCCGCGCGCCGAGCAGCCGTAGCGCTCGCCCCGGGCCACGGCGCGCAGGTAGCTCGCGCCCAGGAACACGAGGTATTCGTCAAAATACTGGGGGGTGTTGATGGGCCCGTGCACCCGGAAGCCCGCCACGCCCACGGCCTCGGCCTCGGGCATGGTCTGCTCCAGGTCCTGGTTGCGGCCGTAGTCGAACATGTCGCGGGTGACCACCAGGGGCCGGACCTTGCCGCCCTCCACGAGGTGCACGTCCACGGTCTGCTGGTAGAGGAACCCGGGGTGGAACCACTGGAGCTCCACGGGCAGGCCCTCGCCGCGCCACAGGCTGTTCTCGGGCTTGAAGCGGATGTCCCGCCAATCGTCGTAGTCCGTGTCGATGAGCTCGCGGGGCAGGGGGGCGGGGTCCGCATAGGGGGCCTTGGCCATCTCGCGGGCCTTGGCCACCACGGTCTCGAAGCTGAAGGGGCCCTCGGCCTTGGTCTTGGCCTGCACCAGGTCGCGCACGGGCAACAGCACCACGGCCAGCAACACCACCGCCATGACGGCCGGAATCAATGGGGTCTTCAGACAACGGACCACGGGCGATAGGGGCATCGGCGTCCTCGGCGAAACCACGGTTGACGGACCTCGTCCATAACCGGATACGCTCGACGGGAAAAAAATGGAAGATGCGACGAATCGTCGCTCGATGGGGCGGGCCGCACTCCCCGCGGCGCGCTCTCTCTCCTCTCCTCGTGGCGGCCCGGCCGGGATGGGGCCCGGCGCACCGCCCGGAGGGAACCGTTCCCTCCGTGTCCCGGGCATTCTCACGGCGGCGCGGGAGCGTCAAGTGTTTTCAATACCCTCGGGAAGCCTTGGGGCTCTAGGCCCGGCCGACGCCACCCCGCCGCCGCGCCCGGCTCGGGACAACGCGAGGGGGCGCCTCCATGCCGGAAGCACCCCCGTGATGCAGTCCTGAAAAAGTCTAAAGAAATCCGTTACACACCCGCCACTTGCCGTCTTCCTTGACCACCTGGAAGACCTCGTCGATGTCGTCCTCCATCTCGCCGTACTGGGGATGGGTGCCCTTGATCTTGCCGGTGACCTTCACGGGCACGGTGTCGCCCTCCTCCTTGCCGGCCTCGTACTTCATGTCGGAGAGCGCGATCTTGCCCTGACCCTCGCCGGTCATGGCCTTGAGCATGGCCATGGCGGCCTTGGCCTGGTCCACCAGGTCCTTGCACACATACTGCTCCAGGGCCTTCTCATCACCAGCAATCATGGCGTTCATGGCTTTTTCGGCCACCACGGCGGGCTTGTCGCCGCCGCCGCAGGCCCAAAGCGAGCCGGCCAGCACGACGAACAGCGCGACGGCGATCCATTTTCGCAACATGGCTCCCTCCCGGGGTTTCGCGCAATCTAGCCGAGGCGAGGGGGGGCGGTCAACCGCGAGGCGAGGAATGGGGCGGGACGAAACGAAAATCCGGGGCGCGCCGCACGGCGCGCCCCGGAAAAGGCGGCGAAGGAGGGATCAGCAGAGGCCGAAATCCCCCGCGTTCAAGTGCACATCGTCGCCATGGACCGTGGCCAGACACTCCGCGGCCCCGGAGCCGTTGCCGTCCGCGTCGTACCACACGGTCTGGGTGGCGTCGTCCCAGATGACGGTGGCGGAGCTGCTTCCCAGGGTGGACGTGCTCGGATCGTAGTTGTCGATGGCCGTGAAGGTCTGGGCGTCATGCACGTAGATGCTATCGTCGCTGCTGTAGTCGGTGATGAGGTCACCGCCGTCGCCCGCGGCATACTCGAAGGTGTCGCACCCCGCGCCGCCGGTGAGGGTATCCGCCCCCGCGCCGCCGACGAGGACGTCGTTCCCCAGGCCGCCGTTGATGACGTCGTCGCCCGCGCCGCCGAGCAGGGTGTTGGTCCCTATGTCGCCGAAGAGGATGTCGTCGTGGCCGGTGCCGATGACGCTCTCCACGTGGAGGATGGTGTCGGTATCGCCGAAGCTGTCCGTGACCAGGCCCGTGGCCAGGTTCACGTCGACGCCGGAGGTCCCGCCCTCCTGGCCGTAGTCCACCGTGTCGAGCCCGTCGCCGCCGTCCAGGGTGTCGTTCCCCGCGCCGCCCACCAGGGTGTCGTCACCCAGGCCGCCCTCCAGATGGTCGGCCCCGTTGTCGCCGAAGAGCAGGTCGTCCTCGCTGTCGCCGTAGAGGTGGTCCGCCCCGTCGCCGCCGTACAGGGTGTCGAAGCCCTCGCCGCCGTACAGGGTGTCCGCGCCGCCGCCGCCGTGGATGAGGTCTTCCGCGCCCCAGCCGCGCAGCTCGTTGTCCTGGCTGTTGCCGGTGATGGTGTCCGCCAGGTCGGAGCCGAACACGTGCTCGAATCCGGTGATGGTGTCCGTCTCGTCGTCGTGGGGGCCGGCCACGGCGTAGGCATCGGCCGAGTCGCTCAGGGTGATGTCCACGCCGTAGTCGAGCCCGGTCAGGTGCTGGTAGCTCAGGGTGTCCTCGCCCGCGCCGCCGACCAGGCTGTCGTTGCCGTCTCCGCCCTCGAAGAGGTTGTCGCCCGCATCGCCGATGAGGGTGTCGGCGTAGGCCGTGCCGAGGACCCCCTCGAAGCCGGTGACGGTGTCGTGGTAGCCGTTGGTGTCGGTCACGACGTAGGCCGTGACGTCACCCAGGGCGTCGTAGGGGTCGTACAGCGTGAAGGCGCTGCTGCCCATGTCGAGCTCGATGCCGCTCGCGCCCGTCTCCTGGGAGTAGTCCAGGACGTCGAACCCGGCCCCGCCGTAGATGGTGTCGTCGCCCACGTCGCCGGTCAGGCTGTCGTCGCCATCG
>JBFWIY010000185.1:0-6217 GCA_050255855.1 Desulfovibrionaceae bacterium | reverse complement strand
CAGGGGCTCCAGGTGGATCCAGCAGTCGCCGAACTGGCCGCGGCCGCCGGTCTGCTTCTTGCGGCGGCCCTGGATCTCCTTGGCGCCGGTCTTGACGGTCTCGCGGTAGGGGACCTTGGGGGTCTTGAGGAGCACGTCCACCTTGCTGCGGCGCTTGGCCTTCTCCACCGAGACCTCGATGTGGTTCTGGCCCATGCCGGAGAGCAGGATGTCGCTGGACTCCTCGTCACGGCCCAGGGCCAGGGTGACGTCCTCGTCCAGGAGCTTGGCCATGGCCTGGTAGACCTTGTCCTCGTCGCCCTTCACGGCCGGGGCCAGGGCGTAGGTGATGAGCTGCGGGGCCAGCTTGGGCTTGATGAACTTGAAGGGCTGCTTCTCGTCGCACAGGGTGTCGCCGGTGCGGGTGAACTTGAGCTTGGGCACGCAGCAGATGGCACCGGGGCCGAGGGGCTCCTTGCTCGGGGTCTGGTCCTTGCCCTGGATCAGCAGCAGCGGGCCGAAGCGTTCCTTTTCGTCCCGGGTGGCGTTGAGCAGCTGGGAATCGGGCTTGAGGGTGCCGGAGAGCACGCGCAGCACGCTGAGCTGGCCCGCGAAGGGGTCGGCCAGGGTCTTGAACACGAAGCAGGCCAGGGGGGCGGTGGGGTCGGAGGCGCGCTCCTCGCCGTCCTCGCCCTGGAAGGGGACGTGGTCCAGGGGGCAGGGGAGCAGGGCCTGGATGGTGTCCAGGATGAACTGGCCGCCCTGGTTGTTCAGGGCCGCGCAGACCGTGACGGGCACCAGCTCGCCGGAGAGCACGCCCAGCTTGAGGCCGGAGTGGATCTCCTCGGTGGTGAGCTCGCCTGCGTCGAGGTATTTCTCCATGAGGGCTTCGTCGCTCTCGGCGATGTTCTCGATGGTGGTCTCGCGCATGAGGGCGATGTCGTCGGCCAGGTCCGCCGGGATGTCGGCCTTGGTGGCGCCGCCCTGGCCGTCGAACATCCAGGCGGTGTTCTCCAGCACGTCCACCACGCCCTTGAAGTCCTCGCGGGCGCCGATGGGGTGGTAGAGCAGCACGGGCTTCACGCCCAGGGTGGCGGTGAGGCCGTTGAAGGCCATGTCGAAGTCGGCGCGGTCGCGGTCCATCTTGTTGATGACCACCATGGCCGGGCGGCCCGCGGCCTTGACCTCGCGCCAGGCCTTGCGGGTGAGCGGCTTCACGCCGTCCACGGCGTCGATGACGAAGACCACGCCGTCGGTGGCGGCCAGCTGGTAGGGCAGGTCGCCGTTGAAGTTGGAGTCCCCGGCGGTGTCCATGAGGAAGTGCTGGTTCTTCTTCCAGGCGAAGTTGGCGAAGCCGGGCTGGATGGAGCCGCGGCGCTTGATCTCCTCGGGCTCGTAGTCGAGCGCCGTGGAGCCCTCTTCGATCTTGCCCAGCCGGTTGATGACCTTGGCGTTGAAGAGCAGCATTTCGGCCACGGTGGTCTTGCCGGAGCCGCCGTGGCCCACCAGGGCGTAGGTCCGTTGATTCTTCAGAACTTCAGACATGGCCTTCTCCAATATCTTCAGGATTTGTCCGCCGTACTCCCCGCGGGGCGGCGGTTCGGGTCGCTTCCGGTTTTTTTTGAAGGTTTAGACCTATAGGAAGAGGGACGCGAATCTGTCAAGGGGTGTCCAGGGCGCTTGCGGCGTCTCGCCCCACGGGCCCGGCGGCGCATTTCCCCTTGCGATAGCCTCCCGGCAAGGTTACGCAATGAGGCAAGGCGTTCCGCACGGCCCCGAAGTGGAATGTCCCGATCGGAAGGTGGGGGAAGCCGATGGCCCTGCTGGGTTCCACGCTGACGCTGTCGCGTCAGTTCAAGTGCTCCGACGAAGAGTTCCGCAAGCTTGCGGACTTTATTTACCGCCTGCTCGGCATCCGTATCGACGAGCGGCGGCGCTATCTGGTGGAGAACCGCCTTTCCCCCCGACTGAACGCCCTGGGCCTGAAGGGGTTTGCCGAATACCAGGAGTATCTGCGCTTCGGCGCGGAGCGCCGCAGCGAGATCGACCGCTTCACCGAGGCCATCACCACCAACGAGACCAGCCTGTTCCGCGACACCGTCCAGCTCGACATCTTCCGGGACAAGGTGCTGGGGCCGCTGCTGGCCGCCAAGCTCAAGGCGGGCCGCCGGAACCTGCGCATCTGGTCCGCGGGCTGCTCCTCGGGGGAGGAGCCCTACACCCTGGCCATCCTGGTGGCCGAGCTGCTGCGCGCCAACCTGGCCCAGTGGGACGTGCGCATCTTCGGCAGCGACATCTCGCTGGCCGTGCTGGAGCTGGCCAAGGCCGCGCGCTACGGGACCTACGCCGTGCGCACCACCCCGCCCGCCCTGTTGCAGCGCTGGTTCACCCAGGAGGACGGGCTGGCCGCGGTGCGGCCGGAGCTGCGCCGCCTGGTGCAGTTCGAGCGCATCAACCTCAACGATCCCCTGGCCATGAAGCGGGTGCAGCGCTCGGACGTGATTTTCTGCCGCAACGTCATCATTTATTTCGACGACGACATGCGCAAGCGGGTGGTGGCGGCGTTCTACGACAATCTCCTCCCGGGCGGGCACCTGGTGCTCGGCCATTCGGAGACCCTCAAGGGCATCACGGCCACCATGCTGCCGGTGCCTGGCATCGGGTCGCCCATCTACCGCAAGGCGAGTGAGCGGTGAGGCGGGCGGCGGGCCCGGCCAACGTCGAATCGGGAGCGTGAGCCCATGGCGCGAAAGAACATCAGCGAACTCACCCCGGGCATGGTCCTGGCGACGGATCTGACCACCCCGGACGGGCGGCGGCTCATGAACGCGGGGGCCGAACTCACGGACCGCGGCATCCGGGCCCTGGCCGGCATGGGGGTGGAGTGGGCGGAGGTCCGGGCCGAGGTGGACGAGGCGGAGCTCGGCCGGGCCGCGGAGTGGACCGCCCGGTTCTTCCAGTTCGTGAACCACGACGACCCGGTCATGAACCGGCTCTACGCCCTGGCCACCGGCCGGGTGGCGGCGCGCCTGGCCGAGGGCTGGGAGCCGCCGGACCGGGACGCGGCCGTGGTGGGCGACAACGAGCACCTGCACGACCTGTTCCTGCGCGGGGACGGCGGGCCCGAGACCATCGTGGACCACGAGGAGCAGATCGCCTCCTTCCCGGACGTGTATTTCCGGCTGCGCGAGACCCTGGCCAAACCTGGGGCCTCGGCGGCCCAGGTGGCCGGGGTGGTGGCCGCGGACCCCGGGCTCTCGGCCCGGCTGCTCCGGCTGGTGAACAGCCCCATGTACGGCTTCTCCTCGCGCATCGACCGGCTGGACCGCGCCGTGGCCCTGGTGGGCGAGCGGGAGCTGACCACCCTGGCCGTGGGCATCTCGGCCATGAACTATTTCCAGGACATCCCGGCCGAGCTGGTGGACATGCGCACCTTCTGGGAGCACTCCGTGGGCGTGGCGCTCATGGCCACCCTGCTGGCCCGGGCCTCGCGCAAGGTGCCCCCGGAGCTGGCCTTCATCGCCGGGCTGCTGCACGACGTGGGGCGGCTGCTCATGTTCAAGAAGCTGCCCTACAACTCCACCCAGGCCCTGCTCTTCGCCCGGGCCGAGGACCTGCCCCTGGTGGACGCCGAGCGCCAGATCTTCGGCTACGACCACACCGAGGTGGCCGCCGTGCTCATGGGGCGCTGGAACTTCCCCGGCTCCATCCGCCGGGCCGTGACCGGCCACCACGGGCCCTCGGCCGCCAAGGACCCGCTGGCCGCCGGGGTCATCCAGGCGGCGGACGTGCTGGTCAACGGGCTGTACGTGGCCCGGGACGGCCGCTTCTGCGTGCCCCCGCTGGACGCCGGGGTCTGGGCGGGGCTGGGCCTGCCCGTAGAGGCCCTGGACACCCTGGCCGAGGACTTCGACCGCCAGATGGTGGAGCTCCTGGCCGCCTTCCTTTAGGCCCGGCTTTCGGCCCGGGCTTCCGGCCCAATATCCGGCCTCGCTTGCGCCCTCGGGCGAATTGTGCTTTCTGATGGGAAAGCGAGGAGCCGCGCCATGCTCACCGACTGGCAGGAACTGGTGCCCCGGCTGCAACGGGCCCTGGCCCGGGTCTTCACCCAGGCCCCCTGGGTGCTCAACACGCCCGGGCGTTCCGTGGCCTGCAAGATCGACCCGCTCTATTACCTGGCCCCGCAGCCCGGGTTCAGCGAGTCCCTGGGGCGCTGGGCCGGGGTGCCGCCCGAGCGGGTGGACGAGGCCCTGGTGCGCACGGGCAACATCATCACCCGCGCCCCGGAGCGCGCCCCCTGGCTGGTGGTGCGGGTGGTCTTCGGCGGCCGGGAGCAGGGCCTGCGGGCCAGCTTCCTGGACGCGGACTTCGTGGAGCGGGGCCTGCGGCTCTACGCCGGGCTGGAGGTCGGGCTGCCGGTCTCGGACCTGCGCCTGGCCGCGGTCAGCCGTCCCACGGTGACGGCCCTGTTCGAGGGCAAGACCGCGCCCCAGGACTTCGCCTTCGCCTGAGCCGCGGGCGCGCCGGAGCATCCCATGCGCATCGCCCTGTCCCTTCTGCTGCTGCTTCTGGCGGTCCTGGGCACGGCCGCGGGGACGACCCTGGCCTGCCGGGCCGGGCGGGCGGACCTGCTGGACTGGCTCAACTTCCTCGCCACGGTCGGGTCCCTGCTGGCCGTGTTCCTGGCCCTGTTCTTCAAGGAATATTTCGTCTGCCGGCTGTACGGGCCGCGCCTGAAACTGGCCATCGACCTGGAGCATGGCTGCTACCATCAAAACTGCGGGCACTGGAACCTGCGGGCCAGAGTGCGCAACGAGGGCCGGACCGGGGCGGAGCAGGTGGAGGTGTTCTTCGAGGCCGTGGAATACCGCGCGGCCGAGGACCAGACCTGGAGTCCGGGCGGCTCCGTGCCGAGCAACCTGTACTGGTCGTTCGGGGGGGCCTACATGCCCCACCTGGGCATCGGCATGGAGAAGTACGTGGACGTGGCCACCACGGACCCCGAGTTTCACGATGTGAGCCCGGAGGTGGTGGAGCGCTACGGCAAGGAATGGTGCGGATTCCGGGTCTGCCAGCAGGGCGTGAACAAGTGCCGGCTGGCCCCCGGGCGGTACCGGCTGCTGCTGGTGGTCTCGGCCGCCAACTGCGGGGCGGTCCGGGGGCGTCTGGACCTGACCGTGGCCGAGGACCTTTCGGGGGACCCGGGGATCACCCGGGCGGACTGGGCGCTGCTGCTGCCCGGCGCGGTCCCGGCGGCCGCCTAGGGCTGGGGCGCGCCCTGGTCCTTGCTCCAGCGCTCGGCCAGCTTGCGCTGGGTGCAGCCTTCCTCCAGGAAGCAGATCTCGCAGCCGCCCTTGTAGGGCAGGTTGGTGAAGACCGCGTACTTGCGGTCCAGGGTGGCGTCGGCGTTCCAGTTGAGCCCCAGGGCCTCGAAGGCGTCCTGGATGGCCGCGGTGGGCTTGGGCATGGGGGCGCACTTGTCCTGCTCCAGCTCGGGCACCAGCTCGCGCGCCGCGCCCATGACCAGGCTCACGGCCAGGTTGTGCAGGGCCAGGCCCAGGGTGGGGGACTCCTTCCAGGCCTCGTCCACCACGGCCTCCACCTTCTGGGAGAGGTAGAGGAGCAGGTATTGCGCCCCGCCCCGGGTGCGGGTCAGGCGGTGGGCGGCGAGCTCGGGCTTGAACTCGTTCCAGCGCTGCTCCAGGGTTTCGAGCAGGGCGTGGTCCAGGCGGGATTCGCCGCTGATCTTGGCGTAGAGCCAGAAATCGAATTCCGGCTGCACGGTGATGGGTTCGGCCACGATGTCGGGGGTCTCGGTCACGGCGGCTCCTTGGGCTCTGGGCATGGCGTGCGCATGGGGCCCGCGGCCTGGGCCGGGCGGGCCAAGCCGGTCTGTACCCGCTTTCGCCGTGCAGCTCAAGGCCGGGCGGTGGGGGGGCGTTGAATCCTGTCGCGGAATGGTGCTAGGGTCCGGGCGTGGATCAACGAGACGCACCCTGCCCCGTGCAGCAGGCGCCGCACACCCCCTGGGAGCGGCTGCACAACCTGCTGCGCATGCCCAGCGGCCGGCTCCAGACCGGCGACCTCTTCCTGGCCATCCTCATCGGCGCGGGGGCGGGCTACGGCGCGGTCTGCTTCCGCTACGCCCTGCGCCTCATGCAGTGGGTCTTCTATCGCCACGGCCAGGACGTGCTGTCCTGGATCCACGACGTGCCCTGGTGGCAGAAGCTGCTGCTGC
>JBFWIY010000184.1:0-6220 GCA_050255855.1 Desulfovibrionaceae bacterium | reverse complement strand
GGGATCCTCGGAGCCTGGGGGATGGCGGTCGGTGGGGGTTGTAGCCTCGGGCGGACATGAAGGCAAGCCGCCTCAGTCCCGCAGCACCAGGATGTCCGCGTCGCTGGTCAGGTCGTCGTCGGGGCCGCCGGAATCCGCCGCCGGGGCGGCCGGGGCGGCGGCCGGGGCAGCGGCCCCGGGCGCGGCTGCGGCAGGCGCGGCAGGTGTCGGCGCGGGTGTCGCCGCCGGGGCCGGGCCGACCGGGACGGGGCTGGCCGGGGCGGCCTGGTGGGGCGCGGCAAGGGTCGCGCCCGGCGCGTTCAGGGCGGCGGCCAGTTCCGCGTCGTCCACGGGCTCCAGCACGATGTCCTCCAGGAGCACGGGCTCCAGCACGACATCCTCCAGCAGCAGGGGCGGCTGGTCGATGTCCTGGGAGAGGTTCTCGATCATGGCCTCCAGCCCCTCCAGGCAGGCGGCCAGGGCGGCCGGGTCCAGGCCGCGGACCATGGTGGCCCGCACGTCGTCCATGGCCTGCTCCAGGTCCTCGCGCAGGCGTCGGGCCTTGGGGGTGACGCGCAGCCGGACCTTGCGGCGGTCGTTGTCGTCCTGGGCCTTGCGCACCAGGCCGTCGCGCTCCATGCGTTTCAGGGTGTTGGCCATGGTGGGCTGCTCGATGCGGATGCGGGCGCAGAGCTCGTGCTGGGTCAGGCCGTCCTCGCGCCAGAGCTGCTCCAGCACGGGGTATTGGGCCGGGCTGGCCCCGTGGCCCGCGAACCGGGCCTGCACGGCCTGGGCGAAGAGCCGGGAGAGCAGGGCCACCGCCGCGCCGGGGGTATCCTCAAAAGGCATGATCCGTCCTCCTTTTGCGCTGGAACGCATTGCCGACAATGGGCTTAGATTGGGGGCTATGCAATGTCAAGGCGGGGAGCGGGGGCAGGGGGGACTTTGGTGGGGATACTGGTGGAGAAAAGGGCGGGGGAAGAAGGCGGAAGGAGGGGGGAGAAGGTGGGCGTGGGGGGGAGACGGGACGGCGGCGCGCCCGGCGCGGCGGGTGAGGTCCGCCGCAGGGGCGGTGGCCGCGTTCAGCCGGGGCGTTTCGGTCGCGGGGCGCTGTGGCGGCGCGCCCTGGTGGCCGCGCCCCGGCCGCCGTGTTTCCCCGGGCAGGGGGCCGCCCGGCCGCTTTACCTCGCCCGGGTTTCCCCTTAGGGTCCCGCCATGAGTCTGTCCGTGGTCATCAACGTGGACGATCTGGGCCTGCACCCGGCCGTGCGCCGCGCCGTGCGCGAGCTGGGCGCGGCCGGGGCCGTGACCTCCGCCACCCTGCTGGCCAACGGCCCGGACCTGGCCGAGGCCGCCCGCGTCACCGAGGCCGACCTGGGCGTGCACCTGAACATCATGCGCGGCCGCCCGCTCTCGCCCCCGGAGACCATCCCCTCCCTGGTGGACGGGCGCGGGCTCTTTCCCGGCAGCTTCACGGCCATCCTCAAGGCCTATCTCACCCGCCGCCTGGACCCGGCCCAGGCCGAGGCCGAATGGGCGCGCCAGATCGAGCGCGTGCTGGACCTCGGGGTGCGGCCCTCGCACCTGGACAGCGAAAAGCACGTCCACGCCCTGCCCGGGCTCATGGCCGCGGTGCAGCGCCTGGCCCGGCGCTACGGCGTCCCCTGGGTGCGCCGCCAGCGCGAGGCCGCCCCCTGGACCCGCTGGGACAAGGGGGGCCTGCGGGTGCGCTTCCTGAACCTCTGCGCCCTGGGGCACCGGCCCCTGCCCGAGGTGGCCTGGCCCGACGCGGTCTGGGGCGTGGCCGACCAGGGCGAGGCCCTGTTGCCGGGGCGGTTCGAACAGGCTATGCAACGCCTTAAGGCCGTCCGGCGCGGGCAGACGCCCGCCGGGATCGTGGTGGAGATCGTCTGCCACCCCGGCCGCCCCGAGCCCGGCGACCCGCCCCTGCCCGCGGAGTTCGGGCCCATGCGCGTGGCCGCCCAGTGGCGGGCGGAGTACGACCGGCTTTCGGACCCGGGCTGGAGCGAGGCCCTGCGCCGCCTGGGCGCGCGCGCCGTGGGTTACGCGGGCCTGGACCCGGTCCGCCGCGCCCGCTGATTTCCGGGGGACCCGGGCCCCCGCACCCCGAGACCGGGCGGCCCCGCCGCCCCAGCGAGAGGAGCCATGAGCGAGCCGACCCCCAACGCGGGCATCGAGGTGAGCATCGTCACCCCCATGCACAACGAGGAGTTGTGCGTGCGCGAATTCCACTCCCGCATCTCCGCCGCCATGCAGGGCATGGGCGCGCGCTACGAGCTGGTCATCGTGGACGACGGCTCGCGCGACGGCACGGGCGGCATCCTGCGCGAACTGGCCGCCGCGGACCCCAACCTGGTGGTGGTCTTCCTCTCCCGCAACCGCGGCCAGTGCACCGCCACCTACGCGGGCATCCAGCACTCCCGCGGCAAGTACGTGGTCATCATGGACGGCGACCTCCAGCACAAGCCCGAGGAGGTGCCCGCGCTCATCGAGAAGATCCGCGAGGGCTGGGACCTGGTGAAGGGCATGCGCACCAACCGCCAGGAGTCCGCCCTGCTGCGGCGCATCCCAAGCAAGGCGGCCAACTGGCTGCTGCGCACGGTGAGCGGCTGCGACGTGCACGACATGGGCGGGCTCTCGGTGACGCGCGGGGACATCCTGCGCACGCTG
Organism: Desulfovibrionaceae bacterium; assembly: GCA_050255855.1. GTDB lineage: Bacteria > Desulfobacterota > Desulfovibrionia > Desulfovibrionales > Desulfovibrionaceae. Next base: position 3,550 of record JBFWIY010000184.1, on the reverse strand, counting down.
CGCCTGCGTGAGGGCCAGCACCGCTTCATCCCGGCCCTGGTGTACCGGCTGGGCGGCAGCGTCACCGAGGTCCCCACCAGCGCGCCGCCGCGCTTTGCGGGCAAGAGCCACTACGGCATCGGCCGCAGCGTGGATGTGCTCTTCGACATCGTCATGCTGGCCTTCCAGAACTCCTTCAAGCAGCGGCCCCTGTACCTCTTCGGCCGCATCAGCCTGGCCCTGTTCGTGCTGGCCAGCCTGCTCATGGCCTGGGTGTTCTGGGACAAGATCTTCTTCGGCGAGCACATGGCCAACCGGCCCCCCTTCTTCGGGGCCATCCTCTTCTACCTGGCCTCGTTGGGGTTCATGTCCACGGGCTTCATGCTCGAAGGCCTGGCCAACACCCAGGAGACCGTGCTGGACACCAAGCCCTACATCATCCGCGAGGTGCTGCGCCACGCGGACGGCGCGGAAAACAACGGGAAATAGCCGGACGAGGCGAAAACGACGAGGCGGCGCGCCCCGGGGGGGGCGCCGCCTCGCGGGTTTGCGGGTTTAGGTGCGGTTGGTTGGGGACGGCGACAGGCCGCGCGTTTCGCACAGGGCGAACACGGCCAGGGACACCACCCCCCGGGGCACGATGACCACCCAGTGGTTCACGCCCAGCGCCGTGGGCAGGGTGAGCTTGCCGAAGTTGGCCCAGGTGTCCAGCCCGGCCTTGACCTGCGGATAGACCTCCGCATAGGCGGCCGCGCCCGCCACCCCGCCCAGGATGCCCCACAGGGCGTCCACCCGGCCCTCGCCCAGGGCCCCGGCCGAGGTGCCCGGGCAGTAGCCCAGCACGGCCCAGCCCACGCCGAAGATGAGCCCGCCCAGGATCTGCGGGCCCAGGCTCAGGGCCTTGATCTCCGTGGCCTGGGCCAGGCCCAGGTCCTGGAGCGCGGCCAGGCCCACCATGCCGGTCAGGATGGCGGAGAGCATGAATTTCACGATGGTCATGTCTTCGAGCAGCATGGCCCCGAGCTGGCGGTCGTAGCGAAGGACCTCGGCGCGCTGCAGGAGCACGCCGAACAACACGCCGGTGACCAGTCCGTAGAGGAGCAGCATGGCTTACCTCCCGCCGTAGAGGATGCGGGCGGTGACGATGCCGCCCAGGAAGAAGCAGGCCAGGGCCACGAAGCCGGACAGGGACATCTGCATGAGCCCGGACAGGCCGTGCCCGCTGGGACAGCCCCCGGCCATGCGCACCCCGAACAGGGCGATGGCCCCGCCGGCAAAGGCCGCCACGGCGCGCCGCCCGGCCCCGGAGCCGAAGCGCGCGGCCCACAGGGGCGGCGTCGCCTCGACCCGGAAGGTGTGCGAGGCCCGGGCGGCCAGGAAGGCCCCGAGGGCGATGCCCAGCACAAAGAGCATCTGCCAGTCCGGGGTCACCACGCCGGTGTCCTTGGCGGCCATTTTGACGAGGTATTCGGTTTGTTGCAGGTGTTCGGGGGCCACGGCCTGTTCGATGATGGCGGCGCTGCGGGCGAAGCTGGTGGACGCGCCAAAGTACTTGCCCGCCACCACCACCGAGAGGACCATGAGCAGGCCGGTGAGCGCCCCGGCCAGGTAGGGGCTCCAGGCCCTGGAGCCGCCGGAGGCGAAGGGGGTGGATGGATGCATGGTTCGACTCCTTGTTGCGGGTCGTGAAGGCTGGGGACATGCATGACTGCATATCATCGTAAGCACGTTTTGCCGACAGGCAACGGGGGGGCGGGGCCGAGCGGCGGGGCCGAGCGGCGGGGAGGACGGCCTGCCGGGCCCGGCGGGGTCCGATTCGGCTTGACATTCCAGCGAGGGCCGTCCTAGCCAAGCACTTCGCCCGGGGGGACGGGCGGCGCGCCCGGGCGGGCCCGGCCCGTGGCGGGCGATCCCCATCGGGGCGCGAAAAACGGACAAGGGGAGCGGCATGGGACGGACGGCGGGGCAGGGGCGGGGCGACGCGCGGAGGCGGTCCTGATGTTCGACGGATTCCGGGAGCGCTGGCGCGGGCCCGGGGGCTATCAGGAGCTCCTGCGCGTGGCCGTGCCCATGGTGCTGAGCATGGCCTCCACCACCCTCATGCAGTTCACGGACCGCATCTTCCTGGCCAACTACTCCCTGGACGCCATCGCCGCCAGCGTGCCCGCGGGCACGGTGCAGCTTTTGCTGACGAGCTTCTTCTTCGGCATGGTGGAGTACGTGAGCGTCTTCGTGGCCCAGTACACCGGGGCCGGGCGGCCGGAGCGGGTGGGCGCGGCCCTGTGGCAGGGGATATGGTTCTGCGTGCCCGCCTCGCTGCTGCTCTGGCTGGGCGGGGCCTACGGCGCGTCCCTCTTCGAGTTCAGCGGCCACCCGCCCGCGGTGGTGGCCCTGGAGCGCCAGTACTTCGACATCTGCACCCGCTTTTCCGGGCTCTCCCTGCTCGGCGCGGCGCTGTCCTGCTTCTTTTCCGGCCGGGGGCTGACGCGGCCGGTCATGGCCGCCAACATGCTCGGGGCCCTGGTGAACATCCCTCTGGACTACCTGCTCATCAATGGGCTCTGGGGGCTGCCGGAGCTGGGCATCCGGGGCGCGGCCTGGGCCACGGTCATCGGCTGGGCCGTGGTGGCCGCGATCCTGGCGGGGCTGGTCTTCCGCCCGGCGCACGAGCTCCGGTTCCGGGTCTGGTCGGCCCGGCGGCCGGACCCGGACCTGCTGCGCCGCCTCTGGCGCTACGGAGCGCCGGGCGGGGGGCAGGTCTTCGTGGACCTCTTCGCCATCTGCTTCTTCGTGGTCATGCTGGGGCGGCTGGGCACGGTGGAGCTGGCCGCCAGCAACATGGCCCTGAGCGTCAACCTGCTGGCCTTTTTGCCGCTCATCGGCATGTGCATCGCCGTGAGCGTGCTCGCGGGCCAGGCCATGGGCGCGGGCGCGCCGGACCGCGCCGTGCGCACCGTGGGCAGCGCCCTGCGCCTGGGGCTCACGGCCATGGGCCTGGCCGGGCTGGTCCTGATCCTGGCACCGGAGTGGATCCTCTCCTGGTTTCGCACCCGCGACATGGCCGACGCGGACTTTGCGGCCATCGTGGCCGTGGGCGCGCCCATCTTGCGGTTCGTTGCGTTCTACAGCCTTGGGGACACCGTGATCCAGGTCTATTTTTCGGCCCTTAAGGGCGCTGGAGACACGGGTTTCGTGCTGCGCTCCCTGGCCCTGTGCAATGTGTTGCTTATTGTTGTTCCCGTGGCGTTCTTCCCCTGGCTGGGCCTGGGCATCTGGGCCTATTGGTGGGCCATAAGCGCCAACGTCTTTGTCCTGGCCTGGGTGGCGTGGCGGCGGTTCCGGGCCGGACGCTGGCGCACCCTCTCGGTCATCGAGCGCGCCGGGTCCGAGGCCCCCGGTCCCGACGGCCCGGCGGCCCGAGCCTGACGATCTCGCGATGATCGCCCGGAACCCGCGCCGGGCTTGTGATCACGGTGGGAATCAGATTTCGGCCGAGTCCGCGGCGTCGGCCTTGAGCCGGTCCAGTTCGGCGCGCCAGTCCGGCCCGAGCCGGGCCCCGAGGTAGCGGTCC
>JBFWIY010000183.1:0-6224 GCA_050255855.1 Desulfovibrionaceae bacterium | reverse complement strand
TGCAGGACGGGTGCACGGCCTGCCGGCGCGACGACCGCTGCATCGTCCCGCGGCGCGATCACGTGCAGCTGGCCATCGAGATCACCCGCTAGGGCATGGACAGGGCGGGGGCGGGGTGGTAGCCCCCGGGGCCATGTCCGACGAAACCATCGCCATCTCCGAGTCCGCCCCGGGCGACGCCGCCGCGGTGCTCGAACTGCAACGCCTGGCCTACCGCGCCGAGGCCGAGCTTTACGACAATCTCGCCATCCCCCCCCTGACCCAGACCCTGGAGGACCTGCGCGCGGACTATGCCGGGCGCGCGGTGCTCAAGGCCGTGACCGGCGAGGGCCGCCTGGTGGGCTCGGTGCGCGCCCGCCTGGACGGGGACGTCTGCCGCATCGGTCGGCTCATGGTCCATCCCGGGTTCCAGGGCCGGGGCGTCGGCGGGCGGCTTCTGGCCGCCATCGAGGCCCGCTTCCCCCAGGCGGCGCGCTACGCCTTGTTCACCGGCCGGCGCAGTCTGGCCAATCTCCGCTTCTACGAGCGGCGCGGCTATGCACGCTGCGCCGAGACCCCGGCCGGGCCCGGCCTGGTGCTGGTCCATCTGGAAAAGCCCGGCCCGCGCTGATCCGCTCCAGGCCTCGGGTCACTTCCCGTCCCGCGCCGTTCCCCGGCGCGTCTCGGGCGCGGGCAGGGTCTTGTGCCAGACGTTCATGCTCTCCAGCCGACCGGCGATCTGGGTGTTGTTGGGCAGGGTGCCGCCCAGGCGGTAGCCCGCCCGGGCGAACACGATGTTCATGCCCGGACTGGCCGCCCGGGCGATGGTGTAGGCCGTGAGCACGCCGTCCCGGGCCACTTCGCGCTCCATGCGGGCCAGCAGGCGTCCGGCCGCGCCCTGGCCGCGCAGCTCCGGGGCGGTGGCGAAGTCCGTCATCTCGGCGCAGCGCCAGTGCGCGTCCACCTCGGCCGAGGCCGCGGCGGCCAGGCGGCCCTGGCGGAACAGGCCGAAGAAGGCCGTGCCCTCGCCCATGGCCCGGCGCAGCCAGGCCGGATCGTGGATGGGGAAGGGGTAGGTGGCGAACACCGAGGCGTAGAGCCCGGCCAGGGCGTCGGCGTGGTCCGGCCGCAGGGGCTCGACCTTGGCGGCGGCCCCGGGCGGGGGCAGGATGGGCAGGGCCCCGGAGCGCCGTTTGGCATCGGCCAGGCGCAGCACCTCGGCCAGGCGTTCCGGGTCGCGCGGGCGGGCCCGGCCAGGATCGCGGTACTTGGCCATGAAGCATCCGGCGTCCCGGCCCCGCCACAGCCCGGGCACCCGGGCCTCGCGCACGAAGCCCCGGGCCGCAAAGGCCTCGGCCGCCTCGCCCGGCACCCGGGCGAAGAGCTTGCCATAGCCGCGTTCGCGTCCCAGCCGCTCCATGTCCCCCACGATGCCGGGCAGGTCCGCCCGGTCCAGTTTCATGAGATAGACCCGGTCGTTGGCCGGGCCGTGCTGCACCAGGGAGCGGCCCAGGCGCGCCAGGCGGTCCGGACGGTCAGGCGGCGTCATCGCGGCGCTCCAGGCGTTGGGTGTGCTCCGGGGTGAGGCTGGTGGTGTCGTCCCAGTCCGAAAGCAGCTTCTCCACGCCGATGGCCTGCTCTTCGGCGTCGGCCTCCATGAGCTGGAGGTTGCACTGCTCGCATTGGCGGTCGCAGAAGGTGTGGGCGTAGGACTCCGGCTCGTGGTAGGTGGTGATGACCCCCTCGTAGTTGCGCAGCACCACCTTGTTCGCTCCCCAGGACACGATGTAGTTGGGCATGACCGGGATCTTGCCCCCGCCGCCCGGGGCGTCGATGACGTAGGTGGGCACGGCGAAGCCGCTGGTGTGGCCGCGCAGGGATTCCATGATCTCGATGCCCTTGCCCACCGGGGTGCGGAAGTGCGTGAGCCCCTCGGACATGTCGCACTGGTAGAGGTAGTAGGGCCGCACCCGGTTCTGGACCAGCTTCTGGTTCAGGGTCCGGATGAGGCGCGGGCAGTCGTTGACCCCGGCCAGGAGCACGCTCTGGTTGCCCAGGGGGATGCCCGCGTCGGCCAGCCGGCGCAGGGCCCGGCGCGACGAGGCCGTGAGCTCGCGCGGGTGGTTGAAGTGGGTGTTGATCCACAGGGGATGGTGCCTGCGCAGCATGGCGACCAGGGACTCGGTGATGCGGTAGGGCAGCACCACCGGGGTGCGCGTGCCGATGCGCACCACCTCCACGTGCCCGATTTCCCGCACTCGGGTGAGGATCCAGTCCAGCATCTCGTCGGAGAGCAGGAAGGGGTCGCCGCCGGAGAGCAGCACGTCGCGCACCTGCGGGGTGTTGCGGATGTACTCCAGGCCGCGCTCCAGGTCGGCCCGGGAGGGGATGGAGTCCGGGTCGCCGACCCTGCGCTTGCGGGTGCAGTGGCGGCAGTACATGGCGCAGGTGCCGCTCACCTGGAAGAGCACGCGGTCCGGGTAGCGGTGGGTGATGCCGGGCACGGGGCTGTCCACGTCCTCGTGCAGGGGGTCGGTCTGGTCGTGGGGGCCGATCTTCAGCTCGGCGGACTGGGGAAAGGACTGCAGAAAGACCGGGTCCTGGGCGAAGTGGGCCGTGTCGATGAGAGAGGCGTAGTACGGGGTCACGGCCATGGGGAATTTGGCCAGGGTGCGCCGGTACACGGCCTTGTCCCGCTCGGGGAAGCGGATGCCCAGTACGCGCTCGAAGTCGTCCACGTTGCGGATGGCGTGGCGCACGTGCCAGCGCCAGTCGGTCCAGTGGTCGCGGCAGGGGGTGCGCTCCAGGCTGGCGGCCAGCTCCTGCTGGTGTTCGGTGTAGATCTCCATAAGGCCTCCTAGGTCGGGGTGATTCGTCGGGATCGGGCATGTCGGTATCCCGCATCATTCCGGACGCACCATTCCAGGCGCTCCATGCATATCGTGCGATGGTATCCATGCATCGCGAAACGACGTGGCGCTGGTGATGATGCAGCAGGTGACGATTCCCTGTCCGACGCATGTTTCATTTTGCAGATGTGCGTTCGGATCGTGGTCTGAAAAGTCGGCGCGAAATTTATTTGATCGATGCTGAAAAAACAGAATTTTGGCGCAGTTCAGGCTACAAAAGGGATTTTTCAGTATCATTGATAACAAATATGAATGGGCATGGCAAGGCCGCGCGGACCGCCTCCGGTCCGGCGTCGAAGACAGGGACCCGCCGGACCCCGGGCGGGGTCCGGCGGGCCGGAGAGGGAAGGGGAATGGCGATCAGTTGTGGTCGGAGAGGTAGGCCTCGGCCAGGGGCGCGGTGGCCTCGGTGTAGGCCGGGCCCAGCAGCCCCGCGGTCTCGGTCTCGTGGTGGGACCCGAGCCAGGCCACCAGCATGAGGCGGCGCAGCATGATGAAGGTGGGGACCTCGGCCACGTCCGCCCCGGAGAGCGGGGCCACCCGGCCGTAGCCGCGCAGCCAGGCCGCCACGAGGTCCGGCACGTAGGGCTCGTGCTCGATGAAGCTCAGCGCCGCGGCCAGGTCGTACATGAACCAGCCGTAGCCGCAGTCGTCGAAGTCGATGACCTTCACCTCGCCCTCGTCCACCAGCAGGTTGGCCAGGCGCAGGTCGGCGTGGATCAGGCCGTAGCGCTCCGGGCCCATGCCGTAGGCGGCCAGCCTCCGGCCGATGACCCGGGCGACGCGCTCGAACAGGGCGTCCAGCTCCCGGGTCATGCCCAGGCCGCCGGAGACCCGGCCCCAGCGCGGGGTCTCGCCCAGGGTGTGGGCGAAGTCCCAGTGCGGGCGGTCCAGCTTCCGGCTCTCGGGCCAGCGTTTGACCTGGTTGTGCAGCCGGGCCGTCACCGCGCCGAGCTTCTCGAACTCGCCCACCAGGGTGGACTCGTTCTCCTCCGGGGCCGAGCCCTTGAGGAACTCGAACAGGGCGCAGTTGAGGTCCTCCCGGTAGCCGTCCAGGGGGATGCGCTGGATGTAGTGGCCGTCGGTCCCGGCCAGGGGCGCGGCCGTGCCCACGGTGCCGTCGGCGATGAGGGCCTTGAGCCAGGTGATCTCCGCCTCCAGGGTGGGCTCGGCGTGGTAGCCGGGCCGGTTGATGCGCAGCACCGAGGCCCCGCCGTCCGGGGTCTTCACCAGGAACGTGGTGTTCTCCGAGTGGTTGAGCAGGCGGATGTCCGCCCGGCCCTCCAGCCCGTAGAGGGGCAGGGCGCGCCCGGCCAGGGCGGTGATGTGCTCCAGCCGGTCGTGGGGGGTCATGTCGTAGAACGAGCGCACGGGGTCCTCCTTTCGATCCGGTCGGCTACGCGGGGATGGCGTCCTTGGCCTGCAACAGGCTCACGGCCACGCGCTCCAGGAGCTCGTCGATGAAGGGCTTGTCGCAGAGCAGGCCCACCTTGAACTGGAGGATGCGCGGGTCCAGCGCCGAGAAGATGGCCCACACGCCGTGCTCGTACAGGGCGCGCATGACGTACTTGGCCCCCTCGGGGTGGTCGAAGCCCAGGCCGAAGATGACGCCGCGCTGGCGGATCTCGTTGAAGAATCCGCCGGTCTCGCCCATGATCTTCTCCAGGCCCTCGCGCACGTACCCGGCCAGCCAGTTGACGTTGTCCACGGTGGCCTGGCGCTGGCTGATCTCCAGGACCTTGCAGGCCACCTTGCAGCCCAGCTCGGCCCCGCCGAAGGTGCTCATGTGGGCCCAGCCGTCCTCGTACAGCCACTTGCCCGCCTGCTCGCTCAGGGCCACGGCCCCGATGGGGTAGATGCCGCCGCTCAGGCCCTTGGACGTCACCAGGATGTCCGGGGTGACGCCGTAGCCGGTGATGCCCCACAGGGTGCCGCAGCGGCCCAGGCCGGTCTGCACCTCGTCGGCGATGTAGAGGGTGCCGTGCTTCTCGCACATGGCCTTCACCGCGGGGAGGTAGCCCTCCTCGGGCATGGGGAAGCCGTAGGTGGCCGGGATGGTCTCCAGGATGACGCAGGCGGCGTCGCCCGGGGCCAGGGCCTTCTCCATGGCGTCCAGGTCGTTGAAGGGCACCTGGACAAAGGTGTTGGGGTCGCCGTCGCTCAAAAAGCGCTTGGAGAAGCGGCCGTCGCCCGTGGCCACGGCCAGGCCGGTGTGGCCGTGGTAGCAGCGGATGAGCGAGATGATCTTCTTGCGGCCGGTGGCGTTGCGTGCGCTCTTGAGGGCGATGTCGATGGCCTCGCCGCCGCCGCTGGCGAACACGGCCTTGGTGAGGTTCTCCGGGGTGCAGGCCACCAGGGCCTTGGCCAGCTCGGCCCGGCCGATGGACGGGAAGTGGTGGTTGCCGATGTCGAAGGTCTCCAGGCCGTCCTTGAGGGCCTGGATGACCTCGGGGTTGCGGTGGCCCAGGTTGTAGGTGCCGCCGTTGAGGTGCAGGTCCATGAGGCGCTTGCCGCTGACGTCGTAGAGGAAGTAGCCCTCGCGGCGTCCGATGACCAGGTCCACGCCCATGTCCTGCCAGTCCTGGGTCTTGCCCGGGTTCCAGTATTTCTTGCAATCCTCCAGGACGGCGTTCTTGTCCACGGGCAGCGCGAATTGTTCGATGTTCATGGCGAACCTTCTTGTTGCGTCGGCTTTTCGGGTCGGCGTGATGGGGGTTTAGGCGTCGATGGCTTCCAGGGTCTCGGGCAGGATCTGCCCGCCGTCGATGACCAGGGCCTGGCCGGTGATGTAGGCGGCCTGGTCCGTGGCGAAGAAGGCTGCGGCGTTGCCGATGTCGGCCACGTCGCCCAGGCGCTTTATGGGAATGGAGGCGGCCATGGTCTTGCAGTAGTCCGCACCCAGGGCCGCCAGGCCCTCGGTCATGATGTTGCCGGGCAGCACGGCGTTGATGGTGATGCCGTCCCGGGCCAGCTCGATGGCCGCGGTGCGCATGAAGCCGAGCTGGGCGGCCTTGGTGGCCCCGTAGTGGCACCAGCCCGGGTAGCCGGTGATGGGCCCGGTGATGGACGAGGTGACCACCACGCGCCCGGCCGGGCTCTTCTTGAGCTCGGGCAGGCAGGCCTGGATGGAGTAGAGCATGCCGCGCACGTTGACGGCGAAGATGCCGTCCCACTGCTCGGCGGTCATGTCGGCCAGTTTGGCCGAGGGAAAGACGCCCGCGTTGGCGCAGAGCACGTCGATGCCCCCGAAGGCCGCCACGACCTGGGCCACGGCGGCCTCCAGCACGGCCTTGTCCGTGACGTCGGCCTGGACGAAGACGGCCGCGCCGCCCGCGT
>JBFWIY010000182.1:0-6245 GCA_050255855.1 Desulfovibrionaceae bacterium | reverse complement strand
AGCGGACCTTGCGCAGCAGCTCGATGCCGGTCATCTTGGGCATGTTCCAGTCCGAGACGATGAAGTCGATGTTGTCCCGGTTGAGGATGTCCCAGGCGGAGGTGCCGTCGTCGGCCTCCACCACGTTTTCCAGCCCGATCTGGCGCAGGATGTTCTTCACGATCTTGCGCATGGTGGAGAAGTCATCCACCACCAGGATGCGCATTTTCTTGTCGTAGGGCATGGCTCCTCCCGTTCCGGTCGGCGTGTGCGACGATGGGGGCGGCGGGGTCCGTGGTCCGCCCGTGCGGACCGGGCCCGGCGTCGCCGGGGATGCTCGTGCCGTTCTAGGCCATTTTCGGCCACAGTCAACCCATGGTTTTAGGCGACGGACAGCACTCTAGAAAAACTTTAAAGAAAAGTCTGCCGCCGTCAAGGGAAAATACGCGGCCGGGGCGTCCCGGGCCCGCCCGGCGGGCGGGCCCGGGGGCGACGTCCTGCCGTCGTCTAGGCCAGCATGGCGCAGGCCTCGTCCACGCCCATGTCCTCGTGCACCACCTGGTACAGGGCCTTCACCAGGCGGGACGGGGAACGGTGCTGGAACACGTTGCGGCCCATGGAGAGCCCGGCCCCGCCCGCGGCCACGCTGTCGTGGACCATCTGCACCACCTCGCGGTCGCTCTCCATCTTGGGCCCGCCCGCGATGACCACCGGCACGCAGCTGCCCGCCACCACGCGCTGGAAGCTCTCCGGGTCGCCGGTGTAGTTCACCTTCACGATGTCCGCGCCGAGCTCCACGCCCACCCGGGCGCAGTGGGCCACCACGTCCGGGTCGTACTCGCTCTTCACCTTGGGGCCGCGGGCGTACATCATGGCCAGCACCGGCATGCCCCACTCGTTGGCCCGCGAGCACAGGCCCCCCAGGTCGGCCAGCATCTGCGACTCGGCCTCGTCGCCCAGGTTCACGTGGATGCTCACGGCGTCGGCCCCGAGCTTGATGGCGTCCTCCACCGTGCCCACCAGGGCCTTGGCGTTGGGGTGGGGGGAGAGGGAGGTGGAGGCCGAGAGGTGGATGATGAGCCCGATGTCCCGGCCGCGGCCGCGGTGGGAGCAGCGGGGCAGGCCCTTGTGCATGAGCACGGCGTCGGCCCCGCCATCGGCCACCTGGTTCACGGTCTCGCGCAGGTCCACCAGCCCGTAGATGGGCCCCACGGTGACGCCGTGGTCCATGGGCACGATGATCATGCGGTGGTCGTTGCGGTTCATGATGCGCTCCAGACGGATGGCTTTCCCGATGTGCATGGCGAATCTCCTTGGGATCGCCCGGGGTTCCGCCGCCGGAAGCCGAAAAAGAAGGGCCGCCGGCGTTTTCGCCTGCGGCCCTTCCGGGGTTTTGTGGTTCGTTCCTTACAGCTGGACCGTCACACCCCGCTCGCCGCAGATGTGGTGCGTAAAGAAGAAAAAGAAGAAGGCGGAGCGGGTTTGACGGTGATCCATGTCCAAGCCCCTACGCCGCCGGGGGCGGGCTGTCAAGATCGGCGTCGGGCCGGGGCGGGCCCCACAGGAAGCGGTCGGCGAAGCGGGGGGGCAGCCGCCGGCAGATCTGCACCAGGGCCGCCACCGCCACCAGGGCGAAGGCCAGCCGGGCCCAGAGGATGCCCGAGAGGTGGCCGCCCACCATGGCCATGAGCAGGGTGTCCTCGAACAGGCTGTGGCACAGGCCCATGAGGGTCAGGGAGAAGAACACGTCGCGCCGGTCCAGGCCCTCCTCGCGCACCGCGCGGATGATGAGCCCGCCGCCGTAGCTGATGCCCAGGGTGAGGCCGATGATGGTGATGGTGCTGGCCCGCTCGCCGATGCCCATGAGCCGCAGCACCGGCCGGAGCAGGGCGTTCATGGCCTCGGTGACGCGCAGGGCCGTGAGCACCCGGATGAGCCCGAGCAGGCAGAAGATGATGCCGAAGACCATGGCCAGGTTCTTCGTCTGGGCCCAGGCCCAGGCCGCCCAGCCCGGGTCCGCCGCCGGGGCGGCGGGCAGCAGCACCACCGCGGGCCCGGCCAGGGCGCCGGTGGCGGAGTAGACCACGTGCAGCAGCCAGCCCAGCAGCAGCCCGCCCAGGATGCGGCAGGCCAGCTGGAAGGCCACGCGCGGCCCGGAGCGCCGGGCGATGGAGATCTCCACGGGCAGGGAGTGGGCCGCCAGGAGGATGCACCAGAGCACCGTGGCCTGGGCCCCGGTCAGGGGCAGGTCGCCCATGAGGCTCAGGTACACGGCGATGCCGCCGTAGATGTTGTTGAGCATGCCCGCGGCCCAGATGAGCCCGGTCTCGGCGGGCAGGCCCACCAGGCGCATGACCGGGCCCAGGGGCGCGGCCAGCAGGCCCACCATGTCCAGGGCGGCCAGCAGGCGCATGACCACCAGCACCGGGATCATGACCTTGAAGAGCTCCAGGCTGACGCGGCCGGCGTCCGTCACCAGGCGGCGCAGGGCCCCGGGCAGGGCGGATATGGACCAGTCGAGCGGCATGCGGGCTCCTTGCAGGGCGGCAGCCTACGGATTTTGGGGGCGGAAGGAAAGGCCGAAGTGCCCGCCCCGCCCGCCGCGCGGGGGCGACGAGCCCCCCGACTTCCGGATTCGCTTGTGCCGGGGCGGGGTTTGTGGTTGTATTGGCCCTCGCCCCGTCCGGGGCGGGGAGGCGTTCCGCATGGCCGACGACGACAACAAGTCCTTTCACGATACCGTGGCCGCCCTGGTGAAGGGCGTCATGCTCGGGGGCAGCCTCGGGGGCATCGTGGGCTGGACCGGCATCCTGCCCTTCTGGCGCGCCCTGGGACTGGGCATGCTGGTGGGCTGCCTGGCCAGCCTCACCGTGCGCGACCGGCTCTCCCGCTGAGCCGCGTCCCCGCGGCGTCCCCGGCGCCCTTGACCGGCCATGACCATCCAGCGTAACGACGCGAATATGCACGTAGAGATGAAGGCCCAGCCCGCCGAGTCCGTCCGGGTGCTCGTGGCGGACGACGACCGCACGGCCCGTATCGGGATCGCGGCCTATCTCGCCCGGTTGGGACACGCCTGCGTGGCCCAGGCGGCCACGGCCGAGGAGGCCCTGGCCCTGGCCGCGGCCCTGCGTCCGGACCTGGTGCTCATGGACGTCCAGTTCACCCCGGCCGACGCCTGCGCCGCGGCGGCCATGCAGGGCATCGAGGCCGCGTCCGTCATCCTGGACCGCTACGACGTCCCGGTGGTCTTCCTCTCCGCCCACGCCGACGACGCCACCCTGGAGCGCGCCACCCAGGCCCGGCCCGTGGGCTACGTGCCCAAGCCCTGCTCCGAGCGCGAACTCGGCAGCGCCATCCGCCTGGGCCTCTACCAGCACCGCCTGGAGCGCGACCTGCGCCGGGCCAAGCTCGCCGCCGAGGAGGCCGACGGGCTCAAGGCCGCCTTCCTGGCCACCCTGAGCCACGAGATCCGCACCCCCATGAACGGCATCCTGGGCATGATCGAGTTGCTCGGCATGGCCGGGCTCACCGGGAGCCACCGGGAGAACCTGGGCCTGCTGCGCGACTCCGCCGTGCAGCTCATGGTCGTGCTCAACCAGATTCTGGATTTCGCCAAGATGGAGGCGGGCAGTCTGGAGCCCATGGCGGAGGAGTTCGACCTGGGCGAGGTGGTGCGCGGCCTGGTGCGCGCCTACGCCCCGCGCGCCGCGGCCAAGGGCCTGGCCCTGGGCTTCGAGCTGCACGAGAGCCTGCCCCCCCGCCTCTTCGGCGACGGCCGCCGCCTGCGCCAGGCCCTGGAGCAGGTGGTGGACAACGCCCTCAAATACACCCCCGCGGGCTGGGTGCGCGTCCGCGCGGCGGCCGGGGCCCAAGCGCCCGAGGGCTGCGCCGCGTCGCCGGACGCCGTCTGGCTGGACCTCCGGGTGGAGGACTCCGGCCCGGGCATCGCCCCGGAGCAGCGCCAGCGGGTCTTCCAGAGCTTTTTCCAGCTGGAGGACTACATGACCCGCCGCCAGGGCGGGCTGGGCCTGGGGCTGGCCCTGTGCCGCAAGCTGGTGACCCTGCTGGGTGGCCGGGTCTGGGCCGAGGCGGCCGAGGGCGGCGGGGCGCGGCTGCGTCTGGTCCTGCCCTTCGCCCCGGTGGCGAGCGAGCCCCGGGGCCGGATCTGCGCGCTCTCCGCCGGAACGGGCGGCGGGCTGCGCGTGCTGGTGGCCGACGACGACCGGGTGGGCCGCCTCTACCTGACGCGCCTGCTGGAGCGCGAGGGCATGCGCCCCACGGCCGTGGCCGACGGGGCCCAGGCCCTGACCGCCCTGGCCCGGGAGGACTTCGACCTGGTGCTCATGGACATCGAGATGCCGGTCCTGGACGGCCTGCACGCCACCCGGGCCATCCGCGGGGGGCGGGGCGGGGTGCGCAACCCCGAGGTGCCCATCGTGGCCCTCACCGCCCACGCCATGTGGGGCGACGAGCAGCGCAGCCTCCAGGCGGGCATGGACGAGTACCTGCCCAAGCCGGTGGAGATGGAGCCGCTCATGACCGTCATGGAAACCGTGCTGGCCCGGCGCTGCGCGTCGGGAACGGCGCACTGAGGAGGGCGTTCGTGGAACAGCAGCCATCCCCCCGGGGGCCGTTCTCCAAGGGCATCTATTCCTATTTCCTGCTCGGCCTGCTGGTGTTCGCCCTGTACCTGGGGTTCTACCTCGTGGCCCCCTTCATCCACACCTTCATCATTGGCGCGGTGCTCTCCATCATGGCCGCGCCGGTGTTCAAGCGTCTGCTGGTGGTCTTCGGCGGGCGGCGCAACCTGTCCGCGGCCGTCACCGCCGTGGCCGTGGTCTTCGTCATCGTGCTGCCCACCTTCTTCTTCGTGGTGGGCATGGTGGAGCAGGGGGTCAAATCCCTGCGGCAGCTCCAGCTCTGGGCCCTGCGCCAGGACTTCAGCCACATGTCGGTCTGGTTCGACCCCTATCTGGGCTGGTTCCGCGACAACCTGCCCTTCCTCAAGATCCACGAGATGGACATCCAGGCCAAGGTCCTGGAGTACTCCTCCACCTTCGCCCAGAGCATGTTCGAGTTCGGCAAGCACATCCTGCAGAACGCGGCCATGCTGGTGGTGAAGTTCGTGCTCATGAGCATGATGCTCTTCTTCTTCCTGCGCGACGGGGACAAGATCATCCAGCAGATCAAGTACCTGATGCCGCTTAAGCCGCACCAGGAGGACGTCATCCTGGACAGCCTCCAGCGCGTCTCGCGCTCGGTGCTGCTGGGCAGCCTGCTCATCGCCGCGCTTCAGGGCTTCACGGCCGGGGTGGGCTTCGCCATCGCGGGAATCCCCGGGTTTTTCTGGGGGGCCATGATGGCCTTCGCCGCCCTGATCCCGGTGGTGGGCTCCAGCATCATCTGGCTGCCCACCGTGGCCTTCCTGGCCCTGTCCGGCGAGTGGCAGTGGGCCGTGTTCCTGTTCATCTGGTGCTTCGGCCTGGTGGTGAACATCGACACCGTGTTGCGGCCCATCCTGCTGCGCGGGGCCTCCAAGGTCTCGCCCTTCTACATCTTCGTCTCCATCCTGGGCGGCATCGGCGCCTTCGGGGTCAAGGGCATCCTGTACGGCCCCCTCATCCTGGCCTTCGCCATGGTCATGCTCGGCATCTACTCCGAGGAATTCGGCGAGGAACTCTCCAACGGCAAGTGCGGCTGAGCCGCCTCCGGCGGGCGGACGCCCGCATCTCTTTCCCGGCCTGGGGGAATCCCCCGATGTCTGCGGTGTGAGTGGGCCCTCCCTAAAGATTTGTCGCGCGGCGTCCGATAAGGGAGTCGTAAGGCGCGAACAGAGGGTCTGCGTCATCCAAGGAAGGAGAGGCCAAGGCCATGAACATGCAGGAAATCGACATCACGCTCGGATCCGGCTCGTATGCCGGTGGTGTCGGCTTCGGCGTGCGCCCCGACACCGCGGGACAGGATCGCAAGACGGCGACCACCCAGGATTCGGAAGCCAAGAGTTCCAGGGAATCCAAGGGGGGCTCCACGGAAAAGGGGGAGACGCTGAAGTCGCTGCGTTCGGCCCAGGATCTGCTGGCCGAACGCGGGGTGGATTTGGACTTCAATCTGGTGGGGGACGATGAGGAGCTGCAGGTGGAGGTGCGGGATCCCCGCTCGGGCAAGCTTATCCGCAAGCTGCCCCCGGACGAGCTCATCAAGCTGTCCGAGTCCCTTGACCAGATGTCCGGAGTGATGGTCGACCAACCCATTAGTTCCACTGGAAC
>JBFWIY010000181.1:0-6251 GCA_050255855.1 Desulfovibrionaceae bacterium | reverse complement strand
GGCGGGCCGCCGGTGCGGCCGGCCCGGGAACCCGGACCGGCCACTCCGACAGATGCCCCAACGCCCCTAAGATGCGCGCAGGGCGGAAAAAGTTTCGCGTCCCGGAGCCCCCGAAGCGGCCGTCCCGGCCGGGACGGGCTATTCCGGGTCCCGGGCGGCCGCGCCTCCCGCCTTGGCCTCGGCCGCCAGGCGGGCCAGCTTGCGGTTGCGCGGCAGGCGCTTGATGGCCGCCTCCAGCCGCAGGGCCTCGGACCGCCCGGCCGCCCGCGCCGCCCCGGCCAGGGCCACGGGCCGCCGGGCCCGGGTGTAGCGCGCGCCCGTGCCCGCGTTGTGCTCGGCCAGACGGCGCTCCAGGTCCGTTGTCACCCCGCAGTAGAGTGAATCGTCAGCACATCTGAGTAGATACACATACCATGGCGCGTCGGGCATATTTCTATATCACCATATCTTGATGTATTGATTTTTGTCCCCGGGCAGGGTATGACCCTGGGCATGGGGTAGCACGCCCCGGGGCGGATGGAAACGCCGCGCGGGCGGCCCGGCCCGCCATCCGGGGCCGGGACCTTGCCAAGGTCGTCCCGAGCGGCTATCCCCGGACCCGACGCCCCCGCGCCGGGCCGCCCGGGCCCGCCGCCGGATCGGGGCTCCACCGAGGATCGAGGCATATGAATATGGCAATATACGGCAATATCCCGCACCGCCGCGGCCCGCGCCGCGCCCCCGGAGGCCGCTGATGGCCCGCATCACGGTCCAGGACCTGGACAAGTCCTACGGCGGACGCGACCTCTTCAAGGGCCTGAGCTTCGAGGTCCAGCCCGGCATGCGCCTGGCCGTGGCCGGGCCCAACGGCGGCGGCAAGTCCACCCTGCTGCGCATCCTGGCCGGGGTGGCCAAGCCCGACGTCGGGCGCGTGGTCATGGCCAAGGACGTGCGCCTGGGCTACGTGCAGCAGGAGTTCGCCCCCGAGGAGCTGACCCACGCCCTGCTGCCCTGGGTGCTCTCCGCCCTGCCCAGCTGGAACGACTTCTGGGCCGAGTGGGAGCAGGCCGTGCAGCGCGACGACCACGCCGCCCTGGAGCGCCTGGGCGCCCAGCAGGCCGAGCTGGAGCAGCTCTACGGGTACAGCCCGGACCACCGCGCCCGGGCCATCCTCTCCGGCCTCGGGTTTTCCGAGGACGACCTGCTGCGCACCCTGGCCGAACTCTCCGGCGGCTGGCGTGAGCGCGCCAAACTGGCCCGGGTGCTCTTCCAGGGCGCGGACGTGCTCCTGCTGGACGAGCCCACCAACCACCTGGACCTGGAGGCCGTGGAGTGGCTGGAGGACTATCTTCTCTCCTTCCGCGGCTCCCTCATCTTCGTGGCCCACGACCGCATGCTCCTGGAGCACGTCGGCACCCACGTGCTGTTCATCGCCGGGGGCAAGTACGAGCTGCGCAAGGGCACCTTTTCCGAGTTCCTGGCCTGGGAGGAGGAGCGCAGCCGCCTGCTGGACAAGGAGCGCGCCAAGCTGGCCGATCGTATTGAAAATGAGATGGGCTACATCCGCCGTTTCCGGGTCAAGGCCCGCAAGGCGGCCCAGGCCCAGAGCAAGCTCAAGAAGGTGGCCAAGATCCAGGGCGAGCTGGACCGGCTCAAGGACGAGGGCGGGCCCCGCTCCGGCCGGTCCCTGGCCTTCCGGCTCCCCGAGCCCAAGCGCGGCGACCGGGTGGCCGCCTCGGCCGTGGGCCTGCGCTTTTCCTACGAAGGCAAGGACGCGGTGTGGAACGGCCTGAGCTTCCAGCTCTTCCGGGGCAAGAAGATCGCCCTGGCCGCGCCCAACGGCGCGGGCAAGACCACGCTGCTCAAGATCCTCACCGGCAACCTCACCCCGTCCTCGGGCCACGTGAAGGTGGGCACCGGCACCACCATCGGCTATTTCAGCCAGCACCAGACCGAGATCCTGCTGCCCGGGGCCACGGTGCTGGCGGAGATTCGCCGCCTGAGCGACCCCAAGCTCACCGAGGAGGAGCTCATGGGCGTGCTCGGGCTCTTCCTGCTGGGGGAGAGCTATTTCGAGCGGCTCGTGTCGTCCCTCTCCGGCGGCGAGAAGAACCGGCTGGTCCTGGCCACGCTCTTTCTGGCCAAGGCCAACCTGCTGGTCCTGGACGAGCCCACCAACCACCTGGACCTGGAGAGTCGCATGGGCCTGGTGGCGGCCCTCAAGGACTACGAGGGCACGCTCCTGCTGGTGGCCCACGACCGCTACCTGCTTTCCGAAGTGGCCGAGGAGGTCTGGGAGCTGACCCGCGACGGCATCGTGCCCCATCCGGGCGGGTTCGAGGAGTACGACCGCGTGCGGCGCGAGCGCCTGGCCCTGGCCAAGGGCGGCAAGGCGGCCGAGCCCCCGGCCGCGCCCCCGGCGGAAAAGGCCCCGGCCCCCAAGGCCGCCCCGGCCGAAAAGGTCCCGGCCAAGGTTTCGGCCAAGGTCCCGGCCAAGGTCCCGGCCGCCCCGGGCAAGGCCAAGGAGGACAAGCGCCAGGCCGCGGAGCGGCGCAACAAGCTCTACCGGGAGCTCAAGCCCAAGCAGGACAAGTACGCCGCCCTGGAGAAGGACCTGGAAAAGGCCATGACCGAGCACGCCGCGGCCGAGGCCGCCCTGTCCGACCCGGCCAGCTACGCCCAGCCCGAGCAGGCCCTGAAGCTCAACGCGGCCTACCGCGAGTCCGGGGAGTGGTGCGAGTCCCTCATGGAGCGCATGGCCGTGCTGGAAGAGGAAATGCGGGTCATCCGCACCAAATACGGGGAGGCGTGATGCGCGAGGTCTACGTGGTGGCCGGGGTGCTCTGGCGCGACGGGCGCTGCCTGGCCGTGACCCGGCCCGCGGGCTACGACTGGGCGGGCTGGTGGGAGTTCCCGGGCGGCAAGATCGCCCAGGGCGAGACCCGCGAGGCCGCCCTGGCCCGGGAGCTCAAGGAGGAGCTGGACTGCGAGCCCCTGGCCATGGAGGAATTCCTGGCCAAGCGCCACGTCTATCCCGAGTACGCCGTGAACCTCTGGTTCTACCACGTCACGGAATTTTCCGGCGAGCCGCGTCCCTGCGAGGGCCAGGAGCTGGCCTGGATCGACCCGGCCGAGCCCGGCGGGCGGGAGTTCCTGCCCGCGGACATCGAGATCCTGGAGCGGCTGGCCCGGCCCGAGGGACGGCCCCGGGGCCATTCCACGCCCCGGGGTTGAACAGACGCCCCGAGACGCGCTACACGACAAGCATCCCAGACCCGCCCCGCGGCGGGACAACCAAGGAGACCACCGTGCGCATTCCCGATCTCATCCGCCCGGACCAGCGGTTCATTTCCATGGAATTCTTTCCGCCCAAGGAGCGCGAGGCCTGGCCGGGGTTCTTCGAGGTGGCCGGCCGCCTGGCCAGCCTGAACCCGCTCTTCGTGTCCGTGACCTACGGCGCGGGCGGCGGCACCCAGGCCAACACCCTGGAGATCGTCCGCCGCCTCAAGGCCGACGTCGGGTTGGAGCCCCTGGCCCACCTCACCTGCGTGGGCGCGGACTCGGCGCGCATCGACGCCTTTTTGACCGACCTGCGCGCCGCCGGGTGCGACAACGTGCTGGCCCTGCGCGGCGATCCGCCCCGCGACCGGCCCGACTTCGACTTCTCCCAGGGCGAGTTCCACCACGGCTCCGACCTGGCCGCCCACATCCGCACGGTCCAGCCGGACATGGGCGTGGGCGTCACCGGCTATCCGGAGGCCCACCCCGAGTCCCCGAGCATCGCCTCGGAGCTGAAGTGGAGCAAGCACAAGATCGAGGCCGGGGGCCAGTTCATGGTCACCCAGCTCTTTTTCGACAACCGCCTGTACTTCGACTACGTGGAGCGGCTGCGCGGCATGGGGGTGAACGTGCCCATCATCCCGGGGCTGCTGCCCATCATGAGCCTGAAGAACGTCAAGTTCATCATCTCGCTCTGCGGCGCGGCCATCCCGGGCAAGTTCCTGGCCGCCCTGGAGAAGGCCCACGAGACCGGCGGCGACCCGGCCGTGTATGCCCTGGGCATGGACTACGCCAAGCGCCAGGCCCAGGCCCTGCTTGACGGCGGCGCGCCCGGAGTGCATCTGTATACCCTTAATCGCGCCGAGGCCTGCCTGGAGATCGGCGCGAGCCTGAGCTTGTAGGCAAAAAACGCAACAGGGGGACCATATGAGCCGGAAATTTCGGGTAGCCGTGTGCGGCGCCACGGGAGCCGTGGGCCGGGAGATGCTCAAGACGCTGGAGGGACGCAAGTTCCCGGTGTCCGAGGTGGGGGCCTTCGCCTCCGCGCGCTCCGCGGGCAGCAGCGTTCCGTTCGGGGACGACGAGATCACGGTCCGCGAGCTGACCCACGACTGCTTCGAGGGCTGGGACATCGCCCTGTTCTCCGCGGGCGGCGGGCCCAGCAAGGAGTTCGCCCCCTCGGCCGCCAAGGCGGGCTGCGTGGTCATCGACAACTCCAACGCCTGGCGCATGGACCCGGCCTGCCCCCTGGTGGTGCCGGAGGTGAACCCCGACGACCTGGCCTGGCACAAGGGCATCATCGCCAACCCCAACTGCTCGACCATCCAGATGGTCGTGGTGCTCAAGCCCATCCACGACGAAGCGGGCATCGAGCGGGTGGTGGTCAGCACCTACCAGGCCGTGTCCGGCACGGGCCAGAAGGCCATCCGCGAGCTGGAGACCCAGGTGGGCGAGCTCATGAGCGGCCGCGACCCGTCCGTGAAGGTCTACCCGCACCAGATCGCCTTCAACTGCCTGCCCCAGATCGACGTCTTCCAGGACAACGGCTACACCCTGGAGGAGATGAAGATGGTGCGCGAGACCGCCAAGATCCTGGGCGATCCGTCCGTGAAGGTCACGGCCACGGCCGTGCGCGTGCCGGTGTTCTACGGCCATTCCGAGGCCGTGAACATCCAGACGCGCGAGAAGCTCACCCCCGAGGCCAGCCGGGTGCTCCTGGCCGAGGCCCCGGGCATCACCGTGGTGGACTACCCCGAGAAGAAGGCCTACCCCATGGCCATCGACGCCGCGGGCGAGGACGACGTGTTCGTGGGCCGCATCCGCGCGGACGAGACCATCGAAAACGGCCTGAACCTCTGGATCGTGTCCGACAACATCCGCAAGGGCGCGGCCCTGAACGCCGTGCAGATCGCCGAGGTCCTGGCCGAGCGCAACCTCGTGCGCGTGCCCTAGGGGGGATTGGATCGTGCCGACCATCGCCGACCATGACGCCTACCTCAAGGCGCTCCTGGACGCCCCCCGGCCGGGGGTGGCCAAGGTCCGCGCCTTCTACGACCACCGCGTCGGCTGCATCGGCCGCGACCCCCGGCTCATGCTCATGCCCTGGGACGACCATCTGGTGCACCGGGGCGACGGCGTGTTCGAGACCATGAAGTGGGTGGAGCGCAAGCTCTACCAGCTGGACCCGCACATCGCCCGCATGCAGCGCTCGGCCTCGGCCATCCACCTGCAGCCGCCCTGCGGCTGGGAGGAGCTCAAGGGGATCATCCTGGACGTGGCCCGCGCCGCGGAGCGCGACGCCGGCCTGGTCCGGGTGCTGCTGGGCCGGGGCCCGGGCGGCTTCGGCATCAGCCCGGACGAGTGCCCCATGCCCAGCCTCTACGTCTGCGCCTACGACTTCACGCCTTCGCCCGAGAGCTTCTTCGACAAGGGCGTCACCGCCTTCCGCACCAGCATCCCGGCCAAGCAGTCCTGGCTGGCCACCATCAAGAGCATCGACTACCTGCCCAACGTGCTCATGATCCGCGAGGCCGCCGAACAGGGCTACGACTTCCCCCTGTGCTTCGACCATAACGGCTTCCTGGCCGAAGGGGCCACGGAGAACGTCTGCATCGTGGACCAGGAGGGCCGGCTGCACATCCCCGAGTTCGTCAACGCCCTGGCGGGCACCACCCTCATGCGCGGCGTGGACCTCATCAAGGGCGAGGTGGAGATCGTGTTCCGGGGCATCACCGAGGAGGAGGTGCGCCGGGCGCGCGAGGTCATCATCGTGGGCACCACCAAGGACGCGGTGAGCGTGGTGCGCTACGCGGGCAAGCCGGTGCACGACGTGCGCCCCGGCCCGGTGAGCCGCCGCCTGCGCCAGCTGCTCATGCAGGACCTGCGCGAGAACGGCACGCCCCTCTGAGCCGGATTCCCGCATCCGCCGTGCAACACCAGGGCCGCCATCCCCCAACGGGGAGGGCGGCCCTGATCTTTTCCCGTTGATTCGG
>JBFWIY010000180.1:2606-6257 GCA_050255855.1 Desulfovibrionaceae bacterium | reverse complement strand
CCCTCGAGGGCGTACAGGGGCTGGCCGGGCTGGGCCAGGGTGCCCATGGTCCGGGTGGGCATGTTGAAGTAGCGGGCCGTCTTGGCCATCTTGATGGAGATGTCGATGCTGCCCAGGAAGGCGTCTTCCTGGCGGTAGAAGGCCTTGAGGTTGCCCCCGGCGTCCACGATGGCGATGTTCACGGGCACCTTGATGGCCACGGCCTTCACCAGGGCGGCCTGGAGCACCGTCTGGGCCTGGGCCAGGGTGACGTCGCCGGGCAGGGTCTTCTTGGGTCCCTCGGCCAGGGCCGCGGATGCGGCCAGGGCGGCCAGCAGCAGCATGGAAACCAGGAGTGACAGAGACTTGCGCATAGTAACGGCTCCTTGAGTTGAGGGTGACTGTATTTTCTGCCTATGCCCGGACCGCATCGGGGTCAACCCGATACGAAACGCCCGGCCGCGGCCCGGGGCGCGGCGGGGAAACGGCGGGGGGGCGGCGGGAGAGCGTGGGGGGACGGCGGGAAGGGGGCACGGGGGGGGCACGGGGACGGCGTGGACGCCTGGGGGGCAGGATCAACCGCGGCCCGGACGGGGCGGATGGGGCGCGCGAGGGCGGGGAAAGCGGCAAAGGGAGGGGGACGGGGCGCGGGGCGGGCGTGGACTGGGCATGGACCGGGAGTGGACCGGGCGCGGGACGGGGAGACGGCGCAACGGACGAAGGGGCGGGACGGAGGGGCCGGAGAACGCCGGGCCCCTGCCGGACAACGACGCCGCGCCGCCGCGGGCCGGGCGGCGGGGAACGCCGGAACCCGGGCGCAACCGCGGCCGGGCGGGCTCAGTCCGCGTCGGCCTGGGTCAGGCGGTCCAGGTCGTCCTCCATGCGCTGGCGCAGGGCGTCCACCACGGCCCCGCGCCGCATGACCATGTCCAACTGCCGGGTGTGCAGGAGCAGGTAGCCGAGCACGGCCAGACGCTGGGCCGTGCCCGTGTCGCCGTAGCCCGTGGCCCGGGCCAGGACCGAGTCCTGGCGCACCTCGGCCTCGAAGCCCCGGTCCTCCAGCATGTCCGCCACCAGCCGGGCGCGCAGCACGCGCCGGGCCTCGTCCGCGGCCCCGCCCTTGAAGTGCAGGGTGGCGTAGTTGGCCAGCTCCGGGTCGCCGAGCATGGCCTCCACCCCGCAGAAATGGAACCCGTAGTGGGATTGCAGGCAACAGTAGTTGCGCGAGACCATGAACACGTTGCGCCGCCCCATGTCCGCCTTCACGGCCGGGTCCAGCTCCGGGTTGGTGGTGGCCTCGAACATCACGGCCATAAACCCCTTGCCGTCCACCCCGGGCGGGCCCTGCCAGGGCCGGAAGGTCATGCCCCGCCACAGGGCCAGCATGGGGCGGCTCACCACCTGGCCGAAGTCCACGTCCCGGCCCGCGGGCCGCCGCGCCCCGCCCCCGGTCCCCTCGTCCAGGCCGTCGTCCAGGTTCACCACCCAGTACTGGGTGCGGCCGCCGCGGTAGCGCAGCCGCCGGGCGGCCAGCTCGGGCAGGGGCTGGGCCCCGGGCCGGGCCAGCTCCTGCACCGCGCTCTCGTGGCAGTAGCGGGTCACGTCGTGCAGGGTGCCGCAGTGCTCCGGGTCGAACCGGGGCGAGGCGGCGTCCAGCAGGGTCAGCGGCACCACCAGGGCCGCGGCGCGCTCCACCAGCCGCCGGTCCGGCATCCGGGCCGGGTCGCGGCCCGCGCGCTCCTCCTTGAGCAGCGGCTCCACCCGGCCGCGGTACACGGCCAGGCCGTCGGCGTCCACGGTGACGGTCTGCGGCCCGGCCGCGCCCCCGGCCAGCCGCTCCACGGCCCCGGCCAGGCCGAACAGGGCGGGCACGCCGAACTCGCGCGCCACGTTGGCCAAATGCCCGGCGGCCGTGCCCTGCTCCGTGACCACGGCCCCCACCCGGTCCAGCAGGGTGGCCCAGCGGGCCTGGGGCTGCTCGGCCACCAGCACGCCGCCGTGGGGGAAGGTCAGGGTATCCGCGTACTTGCGCACCACCACCGCCGGGCCCGCCGCGGCCCCGGGGCTGGCCGTCACCCCGCCCCGGGCCAGGCACTCGGCCCCCTGGGCCAGCCGGGCCCGGTTCTCAGGCGAGCGCAGGGCCAGCCGCCGCAGGGGCCGGGCCTGGAGCATGGTGAACCCGCCGTCCGCGTCCAGGGAGAACTCGATGTCCTGCGGGGTGTCGAAATGGCGCTCCACCACCACGGCCAGACGGGCCAGCTCGCGCGCCTGGTCCTCGGTGAGGCTCGGGCGCGCCGCCTCGGCCGGGGCCACGGGCGTCTCGGCCACGCCCCCGGCCGGGGACAGGACGCACCGGGCCGTCTTGGTCCCGATGCGCAGCTCGCGGATGCGCCCCCGGCCGCGGCCCACGCGGTAGAGGTCCGCGTCGCTCACCCCGTCCACCACGGCCTTGGGCAGGCCGAGCACGGCGTGGATGACCACCTCGTCGCGCGCCGCGCCCAGGGGGTCCACGGTGTAGACCACCCCGCCCGCCACGGCGTCGGCCATGCGCAGGCAGCCCACGCACATGACCACGTCGGTGTCCGGGATGCCCTTGC
This sequence comes from Desulfovibrionaceae bacterium, assembly GCA_050255855.1. Classification (GTDB taxonomy): domain Bacteria; phylum Desulfobacterota; class Desulfovibrionia; order Desulfovibrionales; family Desulfovibrionaceae. The sequence goes on along the minus strand of JBFWIY010000180.1, from coordinate 3,681 downwards.
CCAGGCGGTAGGCCAGGGCGGTGAGGTCGTACTTGCTGGCCAGGACCTCCTTGTAGGCCGCGGCCAGACCCTCTTCCGGCACGTTGAGCCGGGTGAGGAACTGCCCGGCGAAGGAGGCGTCCGGGGTGTCCTCGCACAGGGCGCTGCTGCGCACGGCCAGGCGCAGGGGCCCGCCGCCCCGGGCCGCCAGGTCCGCCCGGGCCGCGTCCAGGGCCCCGATGAGCTCCGGCGGCAGGGGGGCGTCCAGGATGCGCTGGCGGATGGCCGAACTGACGCGCAGCAGGCCGTCCAGGTCGCCGCGCTCCACCCCGCCCAGGAGCCGGGCGATCTCCGCGCCCAGGCCGCCGCGCTCGAAAAAGGCCCGGAAGGCGCTGGCCGTGATGGCGAAGCCGTCCGGGGTGCGCAGGCTGAGGCGCGCGGCCAGCTCGCCCAGGTTGGCCATCTTGTTGCCCACCTCGCCCGCCGCGGCCAGGGTCACGTCGCGCATGGGCAGCACCAGCGGGCCGGGCAGGTCGCGCTCCTGGGCGCTGAAGACCATGGCCAGCCGGTTCATGATGCCCGCCACCTGGGCCGCCAGGACGGGCCGCTCCCGGCCGGTGAGGCCCTCCAGGTGGCGCACCATGCGCACGCAGCCCGTGTAGGCGCGGATGCACTGGGCGCGCACCTGGCCCGGCCCGGCGAAGCGCGTGCCCGCCAGGGCCTCCTCCAGCTCGCTCACGGCGGCCAGGACCTCCTTGTCCGCGGCGAGCAGGAGCTTGAAATGGTGGAAGCGCAGCCGGAAGCGGCGGCGGATGGCCCGCTGCTCCGCCGCGGTGAGGCGCGGGGCCGGGGTGTTGAGCCCCAGGCCCAGCCGGTCGCGCAGGATCTCCCAGAGTTCGGCGAAGGTCATGGCCGGCCTCCGGCCTCGGACTTGGCCTCGGACTCGGCATCGGGCTTGGCAGGGGCAGAGGCGGGGGCCGGGTCGCCGTCCTCCGCGCCGGAGAGCCGCCGCAGCTCGCGCGCGTCGCGCAGCTTGGTCCAGAGTTCGTCCAGGCCCACGGGCTTGAGCAGGAAGTCGAAGGCCCCGGCCTCCATG
>JBFWIY010000180.1:0-2506 GCA_050255855.1 Desulfovibrionaceae bacterium | reverse complement strand
GGCGGGGGCCGGGTCGCCGTCCTCCGCGCCGGAGAGCCGCCGCAGCTCGCGCGCGTCGCGCAGCTTGGTCCAGAGTTCGTCCAGGCCCACGGGCTTGAGCAGGAAGTCGAAGGCCCCGGCCTCCATGGCCCGCTTGGCCGAGCGCAGGCCCACGTGGCCGGAGAGCACCAGCACCGGCAGGTCCGGCGCGGCCCGGCGCAGCCGGGCCAGGAGCTGGAGCACGCCCTGGCCCGGGGCGGGAAAGTCCAGCAGCACGGCGTCCGGGTTCCGGCGCGCGGTCATGGATTCGGCCGCCTCGGGTCCGACGCGCTGCACCTCGGCCCCGCGCTCGGCCAGGCGGCGGCCCAGGCCCTCCCACAGGGCGTCGCCCTGCTCCACCAGGAGCAGGCGCAGGGCGCGGGGCCGGTCCGGCGGGACCGGCATCCCGGTACGGGTGGCGGAATCTTGGGTCATGGGCGCGGTTGCCCTCCCCGGCCGCGGGTCGTGGGGAGCCTCAGCTCCCGGCCTGGTCGGTCCGTTCGGCCCGACGCGCCGCCGCGGCGCGCTGCACCTGCCCCACGATGGTCTCCAGCTCGCAGGGCTTGAGCAGGTAGTCGAAGGCCCCCAGGGTGATGCACTGCTTGGCCTCGGCCTCGCCGCCGTGGCCGGTGAGGATGATGACCTTCATCTCCGGGTCGATGACCCGGAAGACCTTGAGGGTCTCGATGCCGTCCATGTTCTCCATCTTCAGGTCCAGCAGGGCCACGTCGAACTCGCCGCCGCGCAGGGCCTTGAGGGCGTCCTGGCCGCCGTTCACCGGCCGCGTGACCATGCCGCGCAGCCGCATGCGCTTGGCGAGCAGCGCGGCGTAGGCGACCTCGTCGTCCACGATGAGCACCCGGATGGGTTCGTTGTCCATGGTCTTGGTATCCATGGTCTCGGTATCCGTGGGGGCCGCCCCGGCGGTCACCCCGAGTATTTCCGCGTGGTGATTTCCTTGATCTGGGCCTGGAGGATCTTCTCCTCGTGGCGGATCTTCTTCTGCTTGGCCTCGCCCACCACCTTGAGCAGGGTGTCGATGTCGCACGGCTTCATGAGGTAGTCGAAGGCGCCCTGCTTCATGCCCTCGATGGCCGTCTCCACCGTGGCGTGGCCGGTGAGCATGACCACCTCGGTGAGGGGAAAGCGGCGGCGCATCTCGTTCAGGGTCTGCATGCCGTCCATGCCGGGCATCTTCACGTCGAGAATGACCACGTCCACGTCTTCGTTCTGCTCCAGGACCTCAAGGCCGCCCTCGCCGGAATCCGCGGTCAGCACCTCAAGATTCTTGGCGCCCAGGCGTTTCTGCATGATGTTCAGAAAGCTGGTCTCGTCGTCCACCAGGAGCACCTTCGCGTCGGTCATGTCGGTATCGCCTCCACTGTTTGTCCCGGTCAGGCCGGGGTGCTGTTCGTCGTGACCGGGATGCGCACGTGGAACGTGGTGCCCACGTTCAGTTCGCTCTCCACGGTGATGTCTCCGCCCATCTTGTTGATGATGCCGTAGCAGATGGCCAGGCCGAGGCCCGTGCCCTTGCCCACCGGCTTGGTGGTGTAGAAGGGCTCGAAGATGCGGTGCAGGTCCGCGGGGGGGATGCCCTGGCCGTTGTCGGCCACGTCGATGACGATGTCCTCGCCCTGGCGCGCGGCGCGCACCACGATGACGCCTTCCTTCTTGCTGATGGCGTCGATGGCGTTGTTGATGAGGTTCAGCACGACCTGCTGGAGCTCCGTGGGCGAGGCCGTGATCTTCGGCAGGTCCGGGGCCACCTCGGTGCGCACGGTGACGTTGCCGAAGCGGGCCTTCTGGTGGGTGAGCGAGATGATCTCCTCCAGCAGGGCCGGGATGTCCACCTCCTGCACGCGCGAGTCGGTCTTGCGCGCGAAGCTCAGGAGCTTGTGGGTGATCTCCTTGCAGCGGCCGCCCTGGATGGTGATCTCCTTGAGGGTCTCCTGGATCTCCTTGAGGTTGTCCTCGCTGCCGTACTCCGGCATGCCCATGAGGTCCTTGATCCACCCGGCGCACTCCACCATGATGGCCACGGGGTTGTTGATCTCGTGGGCGATGCCCGCGGCCAGCTCGCCGATGGCGGCCAGCTTGCCCGCCTCCACCACCTGCTTGTGCATGATCTTCTGTTCCTGCTCGGCCACGAAGATCTTGCGCTGCATGCGCCGGGTGAGGATCACCACGGTGAAGACGATGCCCGCGCCGCCGAAGACCAGCACCACCATGGCCACCCAGCGGGCCCGGTAGAGCTCCACCAGGGCGTCCTCGCGCTCCTGCTGGAGCACCAGCACCCACTCCCCGCTCTTGAGCGGCACGGAGACCAGGAAATACTCCTTGCCCATCTCGCCCTGGTACTCACGGAACTGCGAGGTGTCGTTGAGGAAATGCTGCTTGGCGAAGGAGTCGAGCAGCCCGGGGTCGATGCTCGGCTCGGACCGGCGCTCGGGCTGGAACTCGCCCTCGCGGGAGATGATGAAGGCCG
>JBFWIY010000179.1:0-6263 GCA_050255855.1 Desulfovibrionaceae bacterium | reverse complement strand
GCCGCCATGGACAGCATCCTTTCCTCCATCCACCTCATCCTGGGCGCCCTGCCCTACATGCTCGGCGGCATCGGCTGGACCGCCCTGCTCATCCTCGGGGCCCTGGCCGTGGGGCTGGTCATCGGCGTGCCCCTGGCCGTGGGCCAGGTCTACGGGCCCTGGCCCGTGCGCCGTCTGGTGGGGCTCTACGTCTGGCTGTTCCGGGGCGTGCCCATATTGGTGCAGATCTACCTCTTCTATTTCGGCATCCTGCCCTTTCTGCACCACCTGCCGGGCCTGGGCTGGCTGCCCCTGGAGAGCGCCGTGGTGGCCGCCGTCACCGTGCTGGGGCTCACCAGCGGGGCCTACCAGTCGCAGATCTTCCGCGGCTCCATCCAGTCCCTGCCCGCCGGGCAGTTCAAGGCCGCCCGCGCCCTGGGCATGACCGATTTCACCGCCATCCGGAGCATCATCCTGCCCCAGGCCCTGCGCCTGTCCATCCCGGCCTGGAGCAACGAGTACTCCATTCTGCTCAAGGACTCGGCCCTGGCCTTCTCCATCGGCGTGCTGGAGATCATGTCCCGCACCCGCTCCGTGGCCGCCACCGCCCACCAACCCCTGCCCATGGCCCTGTTCGCCGGGGTGCTCTACTTCATCCTCACCTGGGTGGGGATCAAGGCCCTGCGCACCCTGGAGCAAAAGACCAAGATCGCGGGCTACGCCCGGGAAGGCTCCATCACATGACCCAGGAAAACGACACCATCCAGGACCTGGACATCATCCTGCGCGCCGAGAACATCCACAAGACCCTCGGCGGCAACGAGGTCCTGCACGGGGTGGACCTCTCCGTGCCCCGCGGCACCGTGAAGGTGCTCATCGGCCCCTCGGGCTCGGGCAAGAGCACGCTGTTGCAGTGCCTCAACTTCCTGCACACCCCGGACGCGGGGCGCATCTGGCTCGACGGCCGCGAATTCCGCGCCAAAAGCAAGCGCGAGCTCAGCTCCTACCGCCAGCAGGTCGGCATGATCTTTCAGGATTTCAACCTGTTCGACCACCTGAACGCCAAGGACAACGTGCGCGTGGCCCTCATCAAGGTCAAGGGCATGCCCCGGCGCGAGGCCACGGAGCTGGCCCTGGCCGAACTGGCCCGGGTGGGCCTGGACGACAAGGCCGACCTCTACCCGGCCCAGCTCTCCGGCGGCCAGAAACAGCGCGTCTCCATCGCCCGGGCCCTGGCCATGGACCCCAAGGTCCTGCTGCTGGACGAGCCCACCAGCGCCCTGGACCCCGAGCTCATCGGCGAGGTGCTCACGGTCATCCGCGACCTGGCCAAGGCGGGCATGACCATGGTTATGGCCACGCACCAGATCAGCTTCTCCGCCACCCTGGCCGACGAGTTCATGTTCATGGACGCCGGGAGCATCGTGGAGCAGGGCCCGCCCAGCCAGCTCCTGGCCAAGGGCTCCACCAGCCGCACCCAGTCCTTCTGCGCCAAGATCAACGAACTCACCGGGGAAACCGCCTGATGACCGGCACCTGGGAATTCCTGGCCGCCGACGTGCTGCCCAAGCTCCAGCTGGGCCTGTGGGTGAGCGTGGAGCTCATCGTGCCCTCGGCCCTGCTCGGCGCGCTCTTCGGCATCATGGCCGGCGTGGCCCGGGTCTACGGCCCGCGCTGGCTGCGCCGGGCCACCGACGCCTACGTGAGCGTGTTCCGCGGCACCCCGCTGGTGGTGCAGCTCTACTTCTGGTACTTCGCCCTGCCCTACCTGGCCCTGGGGAGCTTCCGCATCGTGCTCTCGCCCATGGCCGCCTCCATCATCGGCTTCGCCATGTGCAGCGCGGCCTACCAGTCGGAATACATCCGGGGCGGCCTGCTCTCCATCAAGCAGGGCCAGCTCAAGGCCGCCGCGGCCCTGGGCATGAGCCCCATGCAGACCGTGCTGAGCGTGGTGCTGCCCCAGGCCGTGCGCCGCGCCCTGCCCGGCTGCGGCAACGAGGTCATCTACCTCATCAAGTACTCGTCGCTGGCCAGCATCATCACCGTGAGCGAGCTCACCGGCGTGGCCCGGGCCGTGGCCAAGGCCACCTGGCGCAACATCGAGGTCTTCGCCGCGGTGGGCGCGTACTATCTGGTCCTGGTCACCCTGGCCACCCTGCTCCTGCGCATGCTGGAGCGGCGGCTGGCCATCCCCGGGTTCGAGCAGAGCCGCCAGGGCTGAGCCCCTCCTCCCATGCCCTCGTCGCCCCTCGTCCCCCTTCTTGCGCCGCGCCCCGCGGCCCGCATCGCTTCGGAGCAACACCCATGACCCCCGTTCCCGATCCGGCCCCCCGGGGCCTCACCCGGCGCGTGAAGCGCATCAAGATTTCCGAGACCAAACGCATGCCCATGCTGGCCGCCGAGGTCGGCGGCTGCGTCTCCCTGGGCCAGGGCGTGCCCTCCTTCGCCACGCCAGAGTTCGTGGTGGACGCGGTCTGCGCGGCCCTGCGCACCGACCCCGCGGCCGGCAAGTACACGCTCCAACCCGGCCTGCCCGAGCTGCGCCGCGCCGTGGCCGCCATGCTGGCCCGGGACAAGGGCCTGGCCGCGACCCCGGGCGTGGAGCCCACCGACGAGGTGGCCATCACCGTGGGGGCCATGGAGGCCCTGCTCATGGCCATGCTCACCCTGGTGCAGAAGGGCGACGAGGTGCTGGTGCCCGAGCCCTACTACCCCTCCCACGTGGAGCAGATCCTGCTGGCCGGGGGCGAGCCGGTGTTCGCGCCCCTGGACCGCGCCGCCTGGGAGCTGGACGTGGACGCCCTGCGCAAGATCGTCACCCGCCACACCAAGCTGGTGCTGGTCTCCTCGCCCCACAACCCCACGGGCGCGGTCTGGAGCGAGGCCACCCTGCGCGACCTGGCCGCCTTCGCCCTGGACCACGACCTCTGGGTGCTGTGCGACGACACCTACGACGCCCTGGCCTACGACGGCCGCCCGGCCTTCAGCCTGGCCTCGGTGCCGGAGCTGGCCCCGCGCCTGATCCTGGTCTCCAGCTTCTCCAAGCGCTACGCCCTCACCGGCTGGCGGGTGGGCTACGCCCGCGCGCCCAAGCGCCTGCTGGACGAGATGCTCAAGGTCCACGACGCCACCACCATCTGCGCCCCGGCCCCCTCCCAGCTGGCCGCCCTGGCCGCCCTCAACGGCCCGCAGGAGGTGTTCGACGGCTTCAGGTTACGTCTGGAGGCCCGGCGCGACCTGTGCTGCCGCCGCCTGGACGAGCTGGGCGAGGCCGTGAGCTACGTGCGCCCGGCCGGGGCCTTCTACGTCATGCTGGCCTGCCGCTTCAGCCGCGAGGACTCCCAGGCCCTGGCCGAACGGGTGCTGCGCGAGGCTCGGGTCATCACCATCCCGGGCGGGGCCTTCGGGCCCGGCGGCCAGGGCCACCTGCGCCTGAGCTTCGGCGGGGACGAGGCCGAGCTGAACGAGGCCTTCGACCGGCTGGCCGCCTGGATCGCCCGGCAATAGCCGCGAGCGGCGACACAAGCAGACGCGAAACGGGCCCCGAGGGGCCCGTTTTTCGTTTGCCGCGCGGCCGTCCGCCGGACGCCGAAGCCCCCGCCCGGCCTAGCCCATGAGGTGGGTCCAGAGGGCCGAAAGGGGCATGACCACGAACAGGCTGGGCAGCATGCTCAGGATGGGCACCTCCACCAGGCTGAACTGGCGCAGGGCCGTGCCCAGCATGATGATGCCCCCGCAGGTGGTGAAGTCCGCCAGCATGGTGGGCGTCACCAGCGGCAGGATCAGGGTGGCGGCCAGGAAGAACGCGCTCTGGAAGGCCAGCTGCGGCAGGGCCAGCACCGCCACCACCCCGCCGATGTTGGCCGCGAAGATCAACGCCGTGAACAGGTCCAGCAGGGCCTTGACCAGGAGCAGGGAATAGTCCCCGGTCATGCCCTCCTGCATGGGCCCCACCGTGCCCAGCACGCTGAAGCAGAACAGCACCGTCACCACGGAGAACTGGTCGCGGAACACCTGCTCCGGCGTGACCGCCGGGGCCGGTTTCACGGGCTCGGCCGCCTGCGGCGTCCCGGCCGGCGCGCCCTCCGGGGCGTCTTCGTCCGGCCCGGCCGCCGGGGCCGCCTTGCGCCGCCGGAAGCAGCCCACCGCCCCGAAGGCCAGGCGCATGACCACGGCGTCCAGGCGCAGCAGCTCGCCCAGGGCCGTGCCGATGAGGATGGCCAGGATGGCCGGGGGCATGGACCGGGCCTGGGAGAGCATGAACACCCCGAGGCTCAGGGACACGCAGGCGAACACGTAGTTGATCCGGACGCGGAGCTCCGGGCGGATGACGCGCCCGGTGAACGCGCCCAGCAGCCCGCCCGCCACGATGCAGCCGCTGTTGATGAAGGGTCCGATCATGGGTACGACTCGATGGCTCCCGCCGGGAGGGCCCGGCGACGGGTTGCGGACGGCCCCCCGCCCCGCGCCCCGGAAACGGGCCACGGGACGGCGCACGGCCGACACGGGTTCGATGGCATGGAAACGGGCCGGAAGTCCCAAGGCCCCCTAGAGGTCGAAGTCCAGCCCCACGGCGCGCACGGCCATGGGCCCGTGCACCCCGAAGACCTGGGCCAGCTCGATGTCGCGGGTGCTGCTCGGCCCGGTGATGAGATGCAGGGCGCTGGGGGGCGTCCCGTCCTCGCACAGGCTGCGCACGATGCCGGGGATGTTGGGCGTCCCGGCCGCCAGGGCCCGGCGCGGGATCACGGCCAGGTGGACCGGCGGCACGATGGAGGTGGAGCGCTCCAGGCCCAGCCCGGCGCGCACCAGGATGGTGCCGGTGTCCAGCAGGACGGCATGGGCCGAGGTGATGCCCAGGTCGCAGGTCGCGGCCTTGCGGCAGAAGCACTCGTCGCCCCCGTCCGACGCGCCCGGCTCCACCACGCCCACGCCCAGGCGCTCCAGCAGGGCGGGCAGGCCCAGGCCGCCCAGGTCCGGGTGCCGCCACATGGCCACGGTGCGGGCCGAAAACTCCGCCAGCACGGCCTGGATGGCCTCCCGGGCCGCCTCCGGGGTGGCGGCCACGGTCAGGGGCACGTTCACGCGCCCCAGGGCCGCGGTGAGCACGCCCCAGGGGTCGGCGGGCAGGGACGCCGGGGCCGGGGCCGGGGCCTCGGGCACGGGCACAGGCCCGCCGCGGCGCAGGGCGTCGCGCAGGCCGTCCAGGGTGTAGGTGCGGGAAAGATCACTCATGGCCGCCTCCCTGGGCGTTGGACGAGCCGGAGCCGGGGCCCTTGTAGCGCGCCCGGAAGGGCCGCCGCAGCCGGGGCAGGCAGCGCCGGCGGGCGAAGCGGGCGATGGCCGGGATGCAGCGCTCGGCCAGGCCCAGGCCCGGGTTCAGGGCGCGCATGGTCCCCACCGCGGCCCGGTACAGGCCGGGGTGCAGGGCCAGGGCGGTGTGCGCGCCCAGGGCCAGGCGCTCCACGGCCGGGGCGCGGTCGCGCTCGCCCTCGGAGAGCTGGCGGCGCAGTTCGAGAAAGAGCTTGGGATGGTCGATGCCCACCGGGCAGGTCTCGGCGCAGGCCCCGCACAGGGTGCAGGCGAAGGGCAGGTCGTCCCCGCGGCCCTCGGGCCCGATGAGCGGGGTGAGCAGCTGGCCGATGGGCCCGGAATAGACCCAGCCGTAGGTGAAGCCGCCCACGGTCTGGTACACCGGGCAGACGTTGAGGCAGGACCCGCAGCGCACGCAGCACAGGGCCTCGCGCAGCACCGGGTCGGCCATGAGGCGGCTGCGGCCGTTGTCCAGGATCACCAGGTGGAAGTCCCGGGCCCCGTCGCGCTCGCCCTCGCGCCGCGCCCCGGTGATGGCCGAGACGTAGGTGCTGAGCCCCTGGCCCGTGGCGCTGCGCGGCAGCATCTGCATCACCGCGGCGGCGTCCTCCCAGGTCTCGGCCACCTTCTCCAGGCTCATGACCGCGATGTGGGTCCGGGCGCAGGTGGTGCCCATGCGGATGTTGCCCTCGTTCTCGAACAGGACCACGGTGCCGGTCTCGGCCACCACCTGGTTGGCCCCGGTGATGCAGACGTCGGCGTTCAGGAACTGCTCGCGCAGCACCTCGCGCGCCATGTGGGTCAGCTCCTCCGGGCTCTCGGAGGTCTGGCCGAGCTTGTCGGCGAAAAGCTTGGAGATCTGCTCGCGCGAGAGGTGCACGGCCGGGGCCAGGATGTGCGAGGGCATCTCGCCCCCGAGCTGGACGATGAACTCGCCCAGGTCCGTCTCCCAGACCTTCAGGCCGAGCGAC
>JBFWIY010000178.1:0-6271 GCA_050255855.1 Desulfovibrionaceae bacterium | reverse complement strand
GTCCATATGGATGAGCGCCTTGATGGTGGTTCCCGCCGGGGAGGTGACCATTTCGCGCAGGACGCTCACGTGTTTGTCCGATTCCTGGGCCAGTTTGGTGGATCCGGCGAACAGGCCGTAGACCATCTGGGTGGCCTGGGGCCGGGCGATGCCCAGGTTCACGGCGGCCTCGATGCAGGCTTCCATCCAGTAGAACACGTAGGCCGGGCCCGAGCCCACCACGGCGGTGAAGGCGTCGAAGTCCTTTTCCGGCAGGGGGAAGACGGCGCCCAGGGGCTCCACGAGCTCCTTGGCGAAGGTCTTCTGGGCGTCGGTCAGGTCTTCGTCGTCCAGGCACAGGGCGAACACGCCCTGGTTCACCATGGCCGGGGTGTTGGGCATGTAGCGCACCACGGGGCAGGTCTTGTCGGTCCATTTTTTGAGGCGTTTGACCGTGAGCCCGGCGCAGATGGACATGAGGCAGTGGGTGGGCTTGAGGTGCGGGGTGAGGTCCTTGAGCACGGCCTCGGCGTGCTGGGGCTTCACGGCGAGCAGCAGGTAGTCGCAGTGGTCGGCCAGTTCGGCCACGGAGGCGGCGGGGTGCAGGCCGCAGTCGTCCTTCAGGGCCTGGACGTGGGCGGCGTTGAGGTCGATGCCCCAGACTTCGAGGTCCCGCAGGCCCCGCACGATGGCGGCGCCCATGTTCCCCAGCCCGATGAAGCCGATGGCGGGGGCCATGGCTCAGCCCACCAGTTCGAGGCGGTTGAAGAAGTAGGCGACCTCGATGGCGGCGTTCTCCGGGGAGTCGGAGCCGTGGCAGGCGTTGTTCTGGATGTTGGTGCCGAACTCGCCGCGGATGGTGCCCTTGGGGGCCTTGGTGGAGTCGGTGGGGCCCATGAGCTCGCGGTACTTGACCACGGCGTTTTCGGCCTCGATGGCGGAGACCACCACGGGACCGGAGGTCATGAACTCGACCAGTTCGCCGAAGAAGGGGCGGGCCTTGTGCACGGCGTAGAAGCCCTCGGCCTGGGCCTTGGTGAGCTGGATCATCTTCATGCCGCGGAATTTGAAGCCCGCGTCGGCGATCATCTGGAGGATGGCGCCGGCCTTTCCGGCGGCCACGGCGTCGGGCTTGACGATGGAGAAGGTCAGTTCGCTCATGGGAATGGCTCCTTTGGGATGCGTTGGTTGCGTGGTTCAGAGGTTCCGGGCCGCGCCGGTGAAGCGGCGGTCCGGGGCCTCGGCGTCGTCTGTGACTTCGTAAAAGCGGCGGACGAGATCGTCAACCGAAAGCCGCATTTTTTCCTCGCCGCGCACGTCGAAAACGATGCGGCCCTGGTGGAACATGATCAGGCGGGAGCCGAAGGCCACGGCCTGGCGCATGTTGTGGGTGACCATGAGGGTGGTGAGGCCCTGGGCGGCCACGAGTTGGGCGGTGAGGTCCATGATGAGGCGCGCGGTGCGGGGGTCCAGGGCGGCGGTGTGCTCGTCCAGCAGCAGGACCTCGGGGCGGCGCAGGGTGGCCATGAGCAGGGTGAGGGCCTGGCGCTGGCCGCCGGAGAGCAGGCCCACGGGGTCGGCCATGCGCTGCTCCAGGCCCAGGCCCAGCTCGGCCAGTCGGGCGCGGAAGGTCTCGCGGTCGGCGCGGCGCACGCCCGGGGCCAGGCCGCGGGGCAGGCCGCGCCGGGCGGCCAGGGCCAGGTTCTGTTCGATGGTGGCCCCGGCGCAGGTGCCGAGCAGGGGGTCCTGGAACACGCGGCCGAGCAGGGCGGCGCGCTTGTATTCGGGCCAGGCGGTGACGTCATGCCCGGCGATATGGATGCTCCCGCCGTCCAGGGGGAAGCACCCGGCCAGGGCGGCCAGGAAGGTGGACTTGCCCGCGCCGTTGGACCCGATGACCGAGACGAACTCGCCCGGGCCCACGTCCAGGTCCACGCGGTCCAGGGCCAGCAGCTCGTTGACCCCGCCGCGGTGGAAGTATTTGGCGACGCCGGCCGCCCGGATCATGTCCTGGCTCATGCCCGGATTCATGTCCGGACCTCGCGCCGCCGCAGGGCGGCCTTGAGCCGGGGCAGGGTCAGGGCCACGACCACGAGCACGGCGGTGACCAGCTTGAGGTCGCTGGGGGTGATGCTGAAGGCCCCGAGGTTCAGGGACAGGGCCAGGGCGATGGCCAGGCGGTAGACCACGGAGCCGAGCAGGGCGGCGGCCAGGGCGCGGACCACGGAGCCCTTGCCGAAGAGCGCCTCGCCCACGATGACGCTGGCCAGCCCGGCCACGATGGTGCCCACGCCCATGTTCACGTCGGCCGAGCCCTGGTTCTGGGCCACCAGGGCCCCGGAGCAGGCCACCAGGGCGTTGGAGAGCCCGACCCCGAGGATAATCATGCGGTCGGTGTCCACGCCCAGGCTGGTGATCATCTGGCGGTTGTCGCCCGTGGCCAGCAGGGCCATGCCCCACTGGGTGCGCAGCAGCCAGCCCACCACCAGCACCGCGGCCAGGCTGACCAGGGCGAAGAGCAGCGGGGTGGAGAGGTAGGATTCGAGCCCGGTGAGGGCCTGGAACTGGTCCACCAGGGTCTCGTCGCCGAGCAGCGCCAGGTTGGGCTTGCCCATGATGCGCAGGTTCACGGAGTACAGGGCGATCATGGTCAGGATGGAGGCCAGCAGGTGCAGGATCCTGAGCTTGGTGTTGAGCAGGCCCGTGACCATGCCCGCCAGGAACCCCGCCCCGCCCGCCAGGAGCACCGAGGCCGCCGGGGGGACGCCCGCGCCGATGGCCACGGCGCTCACCGCCGCGCCCAGGGGGAGCGAGCCGTCCACGGTGAGGTCCGGGAAGTCCAGCACCCGGAAGGTGAGCCAGACCCCGACCACCATGAGGCCGAAGGCGAAGCCCTGCTCCAGGGCGCCGGTGAAGGCGTAGAGGGTCATGCGCGGGGCTCCGGGCTAGTCGATGACCTTGGTGGCCCGGGCCAGGATGGACGGCGGAATGGCCACGCCCATGGCCGCGGCGGCGGACTTGTTCACGTACAGGCCGAACTGGCGGATGGTCTGAACGGGCATGTCGCCGGGGTCCTCGTGGTCGCGCAGGATGCGCGCGGCCATGTCCGCGGTCTGGCGGCCCATCTGGTAGTAGTCGATGGCCACGGCGGCCACGGAGCCGCGCTCCACGGAGTCGGTGTCCCCGGTGAAGAGCGGGAGTTTGCTCTGACGGCAGACCTTGATGGCCGACTCCAGGGCGGAGATGGCGGTGTTGTCCAGGGGGATGTACGCGGCGTCCACGCGGCCCACCAGGCTCTTGGCCGCGGGGTAGACGCCGGAGGAGTTGTCGATGGTGGCGGCCACCAGCGTGACGCCGACCTTGTCGCACTCGGCGCGCAGCACGTCGGCCATGACCACGGAGTTGGGCTCGCCCGCGTTGTAGATGATGCCCAGGGTCTTCAGCCCGGGCAGGAACTCGCGGATGAGGGCCAGGTGCTGGTCCATGGGGCTCATGTCGGTCATGCCGGTGATGCGCCCGCCGGGGTGCTCCAGGCTCTTGACCAGTCGGGCCGTGACCGGGTCGGTGACGCCGGTGAAGAGCAGGGGCACGTCCTTGAGCTTCTGGGCCAGGGCCATGGCCGAGGGGGTGGCGATGGCCAGGGCCAGGTCCGGGTGCTCGCCCACGATCTGGTTGGCGATCTGCTCGTTGATGGCGGTGTCGCCCTGGGCGATGTGCACGTGGTAGTCCACGCTCAGGCCCAGCTCGGCCAGCCGGTCCTTGAAGCCCTGCTGCATGGCGCTCAGGGACGGATGCTCCACGATCTGGGAGATGGACACGGTGTAGTCCGCGGCCGCGGCGGGCAGGGCCGAAAGGACCAGGGCCGCGCAGGCGAGGGCGGCGAGAAGTCGGCGCATGGCAGGGCTCCTTGAAATGCGGTCGGAGGCGAGGCCGAAGCTGTACCGGAAACCCCGCCCGGGTTCAAGGGCGCGGCGGGGAGGCTCCCCGGCCGCGCCGCGCCCGAGGATACGCGAAAAAAGGGCCGGGGTGAACCCGGCCTTTGTGAAGACGGAATGGTTGGAAATTCCGGCGGCTAGAAGCGGATTTCCTCTTCCTTGATGACCTGGAAGCACTTGTTGCCCTTGACCCGGCCGGGCAGGCCGTAGAACTTGCGCACCCCCTCCACCTCGGCCTCCAGCAGGTCGTCCTCGTCGGTGTTCAGCAGCAGGATGTCGCCGATGTCCAGGTCCAGGAGCTGGCGGCCGGTGATGGTGGTGCGGCCCAGGCGGACCAGGAGCTCCACCGGGGTCTCGATGAGCCGTTCCTTGAAGCGGTTCATCCACACGTGGTCCACCTCCAGGCGCTCGGACTGGAAGGAGGCGTGCAGCTTGCCGCGGATGGGCTCCATGGTGGCGTAGGGCAGGCAGACGATGAGGGAGCCGATGGCGTTCTCCAGCTCCACCTCGAAGGTGACGACGATGACCACGTCCGAGGGAGGCACGATGGCCGCGAACTGGGGGTTCACCTCGCTCCGGATCATCTCGATGTGCACTTCGTGCACCGGCTTCCAGGAGTCCTCCATGTTGGCCAGGGCGATCTTCACGACGCGGTCCACGATGGCCTGTTCGATGGGGGTGAAGTCGCGGCCTTCGACCTTGGGCTGGGAGCCCGCGCCGCCGAAGAAGCTCTCCACCAGGGCGAAGACCAGGCGGGAGTCCACCACCAGGATGGCGTTGCCGCGCAGGGGGTCCATCTTGAAGATGGAAATGGAGGTGGGGACCGGCAGGGAGCGCATGAAGTCCCCGAACTTGCTCATGTCGATGGAGATGGGGTTGATGTCCACGCGCTTGCGCATGGTGTTGGCCAGGGCGTTGGTGGCCAGGCGCGCGAAGCGGTCGTTGACGATCTCCAGCACCGGCATGCGGCCGCGGATGATGCGGTCCTGGTTGGCCAGGTCGAAGGCCACCACGCCGGTATCGTCGTCGGGAAGGTCGGACTCGGTCTCTACGTCGCCGCCGGAGAGTCCCCGGAGCAACGCATCAACTTCATCCTGCTCAAGAATCTTGCTCATGCAGCGCCCTCATGGTGCCATGCCAAAGGGTTGGTAACGGTCTTATCGGCCGGAGCGCGCCGGGGCTTAGCCCCGGGTCGGGGAAATGATAGCAAAAACCGGGCCGACACGGAATCGCCCGGCCGGAGGCCGTGGTTTCAGCCTACACGAGAGCAGGCGGCGTTGGCAACGCGGCGGCGGGGGTCAAAAAGGCGACGGGGTCACTGACGGGGCAGGGCGGCCACGGACACCACGCTCAGCCCCTTGCTCTTGCCCGCGGCCCACTGGCGGATGGCCCGCACGGTCTCGGGGTAGCCGTGACCGATGGCGATGGCGTGGCCGCGGGTCAGGGCGATGCGTTCGGCCTTGCGCAGCTGGAGCACGATGGCGTCCACCCGGGCCACGTTGTCCAGGAAGATGTCGCGGCTGTGGAAGGGCACGCCCAGGGCGGCGGCGGCCTCGGGGGCCTTGGAGCCGCCGATGGTGCGGCTGTCCAGGAAGAACAGCCCGCGGTCCTTGAGCTCGCCCAGGGCGGCCAGCATGGGGCCGTACTCGGCGGTGAAGCGCGAGCCCATGTGGTTGTTCACGCCCGCGGCCCCGGGGACCCGGGCCAGGTTCTCGTCCATGAGCGCGATGATGCGCTCCGGCGGCATGGCCGCGAAGAGCGCGTCCGGGCCGGGATCGTTGTCCGGGTAGCTCACGGGCTCCATGGGCATGTGCACCAGGTACTCCAGGCCGTGCTCCCGGGCGATGCTCCGCACCTCGTCGCGGTGGTCGGCAAAGGGCCAGATGGCGAAGGTGACGGGCACGGGCAGCCCGGCCAGGGCCTTGGCGATGGCCACGTTCTCGCCCAGGTCGTCGATGACGATGGCCAGGCGGCCGGGCCCGCCGGGCAGGGGGGGCAGGGCCGGGGGCAGGGCGGCGGTGGCCGAGGGGGCGGAGGGCGCGCGGAGCAGGAGCTGGTGGGTGTGGACCCCGGCGATGTCGATGCGCCAGCCCCCGCCCGGCTCGGAACGCAGCACGGCGTCCGGCACGCGGCGGCGCAGGTTGTCGGAAAGGGCCACGGCGAAGCCCGGGATGTCGCCGGGCAGGGGGATTTCCAGCAGCTGGTAGTGGAACTCCTCGCGGCCGCTCTTCTCGGTGCTCACGTCGCGCAGGACCACGTTCCCGGCCGGGACGCCCCGGGACTGGAGGGTCTCCAGCAGGGCGCAGTCGGCCTGCTTGACCTTGTCCTCCAGCCCGGCGCCCAGGTACTCCTCGTAC
>JBFWIY010000177.1:0-6272 GCA_050255855.1 Desulfovibrionaceae bacterium | reverse complement strand
TGGCGGTCATCATCTGGGTGGCCCTCAACGCCCTGCTGCTGGTGTACCTTGAGCGCAAGTTCGCGGGCCACATCCAGCGTCGGCCCGGCCCCTACGAGGTCGGCCCGCACGGCATCCTCCAGACGCTCATCGACGGCGTCAAGCTCATGGGCAAACAGCTCATCCGGCCCAACAACGTGGACCCGTGGCTCTATTACGCCGCGCCGATCCTCTCGTTCCTGCCGGTGGTGCTGGTCTTTCTGCCCATCCCCTATGGCCGGGTCCTGACCGGCATGGAGGTGGACCTCGGCCTGCTGCTGATCCTGGCCTTTTCCGGGATCAACGTGCTGGCCCTGATGCTCGCCGGCTGGAGCTCCAACAACAAGTGGGGCCTGCTCGGCGGCGCGCGCGCCGTGGCGCAGTCCGTGGCCTACGAGATCCCGCTGCTGCTCACCGTCCTGGCCATCGCCTTCATGACCGGCAGCCTGAACCTCACGGTCATCACGGACGCGCAGGGCGCTTGGCCCTGGCAGTGGAACATCGTTGTTCAGCCCCTGGCGTTCCTGGTCTTCCTCATCAGCGCCTTCGGCGAGACCAACCGCGCCCCCTTCGACCTGCCCGAGGGCGAAAGCGAGCTCACGGCCGGGTTCCACACCGAATACTCCTCCATGGGCTTCGGTCTCTTCTTCATGGCCGAGTATTCGTACATGGTGGTCATCTGCTCGGTGTGCGCGGTGCTCTTCCTGGGCGGCTTCCGGGGGCCCTTCATGGACGGCTGGTGGTGGATGCTCCTGAAGGTCTACGCCCTGCTGTCGTTCATGATCTGGGTGCGCTGGACCTACCCCCGGGTGACGTTCGCGCAGCTGCTGAATATCAACTGGAAGTGGCTCATCCCCTTGGCCACGCTGAACCTGTTGGCAACGGCCTTTTTCATGAAGGTCTTTTAAGGACGGGCGGTGGACATGAATGCAGTGAAACAGTTCTTCCGCACCATCGCGGATCAGTGGAGCCTCATCGTGGGGCTCGGCATCACCGGGAAGTTCTTCTGCCGGAAACTGAAAACCGTGCACTTCCCGCGTGAGGTGGTGGACGACTCCCTGCTGGACACCTACGCGGGGCACGTGGAGCTGGTGGGCAAGTCCAAGGACCCCGAGACCCCCAAGTGCATCTCCTGCGGCATGTGCGTCATGAACTGCCCCAGCGGCTGCCTCAAGGTGGTCAAGAAGAAGCTCCCCAAGCCCACCGCGGAGCAGGAGCAGGCCTGGAAAGAGGCCGAGGAGCGCGGCGAGAAGGTCGTCAAGCCCAAGGCCCCCAAGGACCCGCTGAAGTTCCTCTACGACTACAGCAAGTGCAGCCTGTGCGGCACCTGCATCGAGAACTGCCCGGCCGGATCGCTCCGGTTCTCCCACGATATCTATCTGGTCTGGACCGAGCGCAAGGAGGCCACCCTCGACCTGCTGGCCCGGCTCAAGGCCCAGGCCGAGGCGTCCCCGGCCAAGTCCACCCCCGCTCCGGCCCAGGCCGAGGCGACCCCGGCTCCCGAGGCAAAAGCGTAACGCGAGGCGAAGAACATGGAATTGATGGCGACTATCGCGTTCTGGGTCTACGTGCTCATCATCCTGGGCGGCGGGATCCTGGCCGTGGCCAGCACGAGTCTGGTCCGGGCCCTGGTGGGGCTTATCTCCACCCTCTTGGGCGTGGCCGGCATGTACATGCTTATGGCCTCTCCCTTCATGGCCTTCATGCAGATCCTCATCTACGTGGGGGCGGTGAGCGTGCTGGTGTTCTTCGCCATCATGCTGACCGACGCCCAGGGCGCCGGCGTCGAGGCGCACCCCGCCCCGATGCGGCTGTACCTGTACGCCCTCATGGCGGTCATGAGCGTGGGCGGAATCCTGTCCTGGTTCCTCATGACCCGCGGCCGCGACACGGCCAGCGCCCTGATGCCGCAGGAGGTGGCGGTGGGGCAGCTCGGCCAGGGGCTCATGGAGTCCTACTTCCTGGCCTTTGAGCTCATCTCGGTGGTGCTGCTGGTGGCCATGTCCGGCGCCGTGCTCATCGCCTGGGAAAAGAGAGGGGTGAAATGAGTCCGCTCATTCAATTCCAGTTGGTGTCCCTGGTGCTGCTCTGCCTGGGGCTGTTCGGGATCGTCACCCGGCGCAGCCTCATCGGGGTGCTCATCTCGGTGGAGCTGATCTTGAACGGCGCAGGCCTCTCGGTCATGGCCGCCGCCCAGTACACCGAGGCCAGCGCCGTGCTCGGCCAGCTCGCCACGCTCCTCATCATGGGGCTGGCGGCGGCGGAGGCGACCCTGGTGCTCTCCATCATTGTTGTGGTGGCCCGCCGCTTCGGCTCCACCAGAACCAGTGACGTCTCCACGTTGAAGGAATAGCCATGATCGAGAGCGTCCGTCTGCTGATTCCCGTGGCGATCACCCTGGTCGCCCCGCTGTTCATCTGGCTGTGCCGGAAGGACATCTACAAACGCGAGGCGGTCAGCCTCGTGGCCGGCGCGGCCACCTTCCTGACCGTGCTGTCGCTGGCCCCGGCCATCCTCAAGGGCCAGGTCTGGCACTACACGCTGTTCGTCCTGTTCCCCGGGGTGAGCGTGAGCTTCGCGGCCGACGGCCTGGGCATCATCTTCGGCCTGGTGGCCTCGTTCTTGTGGATGTTCGCCACGAGCTACAACATCGGGTACATGCGCAGCCTCCACGAGCACGCCCAGACCCGGTACTACTTCTGCTTCGCCGTGGCCATCTTCGGCGCCCTGGGCGTGAGCTTCTCGGCCAACGTGTTCACCCTGTACCTCTTCTACGAGGTCATCACCGTGTTCACGTACCCGCTGGTCGCCCACCACCAGGACGCCGATGCCTGGATGGGAGCCCGGAAGTACATCGTCTACCTGATGGGTACCTCCAAGCTCTTCCTGCTGCCCGCCATGGTCCTGACCTACGTGCTCTGCGGCACCCTGGACATGAACCTGGCCCAGATCTCCACCGGCATGTTCCCGCCCGAGGTGGTGGCCCAGCATCCGACCCTGGTGACCATCACCTACATCCTGTACATCGCCGGTCTGGCCAAGGCGGCGCTCATGCCGTTCCACAACTGGCTGCCCTCGGCCATGGTCGCCCCCACCCCGGTCTCCGCCCTGCTCCACGCGGTGGCGGTGGTCAAGGCCGGTGTGTTCTCCGTGTCCCGCGTGGTGGTCTCGGTCTTCGGCATCGACACCATGCACACCCTGGGCCTGGGGATCCCCACGGCGGCCCTGGCGGCCTTCACCATCGTGGTGGCCTCGCTCATCGCGCTCACCAAGGACGACCTCAAGGCGCGGCTGGCCTACTCCACGGTGAGCCAGCTCTCCTACGTCATCATCGGCGTGACCATGCTGACCCCGGCCTCGGTGCAGGGCGGCATCATGCACATCCCGCACCACGCCTTCTCCAAGATCACCCTGTTCTTCTGCGCCGGCGCCATCTTCGTGGCCACGGGCCTGCGGAAGATCAGCCTCATGAACGGCCTGGGCCGGCGCATGCCCTGGACCTTCACGGCCTTCAGCTTCGCGGCGCTCAGCATGATCGGCATGCCGCCGGTCTGCGGGTTCGTGTCCAAATGGTATCTGGTCAACGGCGCGCTGCAGGCCAACCAGATCATTCTGCTGGTGGCGCTTTTGGCCTCCACGGCCCTGAACGCCGGGTACTTCGTGCCCATCATCATCCGCGGGTTCTTCTTCAAGCCCACGCCGGAGGCCAACATCGGGCAGTACACCGAGGCCCCCTTGAGCATGGTGGTGCCGCTGTTCCTCACGGCGCTCATCTCCATCTTCCTGGGCCTGTATCCCGAGGTCTTCCTGAATTTCATCAAGGTGCTGTGCCACAGCATCCTGTAGGAGGGCGAAAATGGCGACGTTGACACCTCTTGGCGAGTTTCTGGAGAAGCTCCGCCGCCGGGCCAAGGCGTGGAAGATCCTCTTCTTCGTCATCCTGGCCGTGCTCGTGGCGGTGAACTTCTTCCTGACCCCGGAGCACCCGCACTTCGGGCCGGACGCGTACCCGGGCTTCTGGGCGGTCTTCGGCCTTGGCGTCGGTATGGCCATGGTCATCATCATGAAAAAGATCATCCAGCCCATGATCGCCCGCGATGAGGAATTCTATGATGTCGGAGATTAGCTTTATCCATCCGGCCCTGGGGTACCTCACCCTGGCCCTGGCCCTGCCCTTCTTCCGAGGGGAGGCCAAATACTGGCGCTGGCTGCTGCTCGTCGCCCCGATCATCGGCATCCTGTCGGTGTTCAACGCCCAGCCCGGCGTGTACGGGACCATCCATTGGATGGGCGAGACCCTGATCCTGGGCCGCGTGGACAAGCTGTCGCTCATCTTCGCCCAGGTCTTCACCATCGTCTCGTTCATCGGGTTCACCTACGCCCTGCACGTGGGGGACCGGGCGCAGCACTGCTTCGCCGCGCTGTACATCGCGGGCGCGCTGGGCTGCACCTTCGCGGGCGACTTCCTGACGCTCTTCCTCTTCTGGGAGCTCATGAGCATCGGCTCCACCTTCCTGATCTGGCTGGCGCGCAACCCGGCCAGCACCCGGGCGGGGTTCCGCTACTTCCTGTACCACACGGTGGGCGGCCTGTTCCTGCTGGCCGGCCTGCTGCTGCGCTACAAGGCGCTGGGGACCTTCGAGTTCAGCTGGATCGACCCGGCCACGGCCCAGTACTACGACTGGCTGATCCTCACCGGGTTCTGCGTCAACGCCGCCGTCGTGCCCCTGCACGCCTGGCTGCCCGACGCCTATCCCCGCGGCACCATCACCGGCTCCGTGTTCATGAGCGCCTTCACCACCAAGACCGCGGTTTACGTGCTCATGCGCGGGTTCGCGGGCTGGGAGGTCCTGGCCGTGGCCGGCACCATCATGGCGGTGTACGGCGTGCTCTACGCGTGCATGGAGAACAACGCCCGCCGCATCCTGAGCTACCACATCGTGTCCCAGGTGGGTTACATGGTGGCCGGCATCGGCATCGGCACGGCCATGACCCTCAACGGCGCCGCGGCCCACGCCTACGCCCACATCCTCTACAAAGGCCTGCTCTTCATGGGCGTCGGCTGCCTGCTCTACGCGGCGGGCACCCAGAAGCTCGACGAGCTGGGCGGACTGGCCGGGCGGCTGCCCTGGGTCATGGTCCTGTACATGGTGGCGGCCCTGTCCATCTCGGGCATGCCGCTCTTCAACGGCTTCATCTCCAAGACCATGACCATCGCGGGCGCGGCCGAGGCCCATCGCTACCTCCTGGCCATGGGCATGGAGGTCGCCGCGGTGGGCACGTTCATCTCGGTGGGCATCAAGCTGCCGTACTTCGCCTTCTGGGGCCGCAAGCCCCTGAGCGACCGACCCCTCAAGCCCATCCCCTGGAACATGTACCTGGGCATGGCCATGGGCGCGAGCCTGTGTATCGCCCAGGGCCTGTATCCCGAGATGCTCTACCGCTACCTGCCCTTCCATGTTGAAGAGATGTACGTTCCCTGGACCCTGTGGAACGTGCTCCAGGCCTCCCTGCTGCTGGGCTTCTCCGGACTGGCGTTCTACTTCCTGCGCTACGTCATCACCCCGCACAAGAAGCTCAACCTGGACTTCGACTACTTCTACCGCCTCATCGGCCGCTTCGTGCTGGGCCTGCTCTGCCGGCCCATCGCGTGGGTGGACGACCGCTGGACCGAGGTCTACCGCACGGTGGGCCTGCGGGGGCTCATCAACATGGCCCTCGGCGTCAGCTGGTTTGATGTGAAGGGCATCGATACGGTGGTGGATGGGACCGCATATACGGTGCAAGGCATTGGCCGCGGCGGCGCCAAGATGCAGACGGGCCAGCTCCAGGACTACCTGGGTCTGGCGGCGGTGCTGGCGTTGGTGGTGTTCGGACTGGTCTGGTACTTCGGTTAGGCACCAGCAAACAACGGAGAACGAGCCTTGGACTTCGGATATCCGGTACTGTCGAGTCTGATCATCTTCCCGCTGCTTGCAGCGGCGGGGTTGTTCATCATCCGCGGCGACCAGGCCGTGCGGATGTACACCATGGTCGCGAGCGTCTTCGAGATGGTGCTCGGCCTGCCCCTGCTGTGGTTCAGCACCTCTACGGGAGGCTTCCAGTTCGTGGAGCGCATCCCGTGGGTGGAGGCCTGGGGGCTGGAGTATCATCTCGGCCTGGACGGCATCAGCCTGCTGAGGGTGGTGTTGACGCTCTTTGTCCTGCCCCTGTGCGTCATGTGTTCCTGGACGTACATCGGGAAGCGCATCAAG
>JBFWIY010000176.1:0-6280 GCA_050255855.1 Desulfovibrionaceae bacterium | reverse complement strand
TTCGGACCTGCCCGCGGGCGGGGAGGCTACGGGGAACGAGACCGCCGCGGGCCAGGACAACGCCTCGGTCGCCGATCTCATCTCCCTGCCCCCGGGCGACAACGCGGCCACGCCCGAGCCGCCGGCCGGCGCGGCCCCGGATTCCGGCTGGCAGTGGCAGCCCCAGGCGGGCCAGCCCGAGTCCGAGACGCCTCCGGCCGTGGCGCCGGACAGCCAGATGAACCCGGGTCAGGAGGGTCTGCCCGGCGGCGAGCCCGAAGACCGGGTCGCGCCCTGACCCCGGCGTTTCCGCCGGGATCTTTCCGCAATCACGCACACCAGAACGCCGGGGCCCAGACCCCGGCGTTCTGCTGCTGTCCCGGATACGTTGAAGACGGTCCGGGGACGGCTTGGGAACGGCCGGATGGCGGGCCGAGAGCGCGTCCGCGCCCCGGCCCCTGCCGCCGCCAGCGTCCCGGCGGGCCGCCGGGCTACGCCGGTTTGTCGGCCTTGGCCGCCTCGGCCTTGCCGTTGGCCGGGGCCAGCACCACGTAGACCGGCAGCTCCGCGGCCTTGACCTGGCGGTCGCCGTCCTTGAGGGCCACCACGATGGCGTGGCGGCCGGGCTCCTTCACGTGCAGGCCGGGCAGGCGGAAGTTCACCTTGTGCAGCAGCGCGCCCGTGGGCTGGACCTCGTTGGAGCCGAGCAGGGTCTTCTCCCCCGAGGGGGTGCGCAGCTGGAGGGCCACGGTGAAGGGCTCGGCGCGCTGGGGATCGAGCTCCCAGAGGCTGGCCACGTAGAAGGGCGGCACCTGGGCCGGAAGCTGGCGCACCGCGCCGTGCTCGAAGCAGCGGATGAAGGACGAAGCGCCGGTCTCGCGGTCGATGATGACGTCGGAGGCCAGCAGGGCATAGAGAAGTTTCGCCATGACGAGTGCTCCTGGGGTTTCGGCGCAAGGCCGGGTCATTGCCGTATCAGGGTGAAGGAGCCGGACCGGCCGGGGTGGGACCAGCGGCCGATGACCGCGCCCGTGTCGGGATCGAGCCGTCCGGAGTGCTCCACGGCGCGTCCGGCGTCGTAGAGGATGAAGCGCACCGTGCCGTCGGCCGAGACCACGCCGTCCAGGGGCTCGCGCACCTGTTTGCCGTCCTGGAAATAGCGAACCTCGCCGCTGAAGCGGCCCTGGTTCCCGCCCTTGATGACGCAGGCGTCGGAGAGGGCGGGGCTCGCCGTGCCGTTGCCCTGGGCCTTTGGGGCGTTCTTGGGGACGTCCGGGGCGAAGGTCAGCACCCAGTTGCCGGTGAGGTCGGGGCGGGGGGCCCCGGCGGGGGCCTCGGCGTCGCGGGTCATGGCGAAGGAGCCCGAGCCGTCGGCCCCGGCCCAGCGGCCTTCCAGGCGCGCGCCGTCGGCGGTGAGCCGCCCGCGGTGCTCCACGGGGCGGTCGCGGTCCCAGAGGGTGAAGACCACGTTCCCGGCGGGGTCCACGTTGCCGGTCAGGGGCTCTTCGGTCACTTCGCCGTCGGCCTCGTGGCGCACCGCGCCCCGGAAGCGCCCGCCCGCCTGGGTGACGGCGCAGGGGTCGGAAAAGGCCTGGCCGTTGCGGTTGGTGAAGGTGAAGACCCAGGACCCGGAGATGTCGGGGGCCGCGGGCCCGGCCTGGGCCGCGGCTGTGGTGTCGATGGAGGCGTCGTCGGTCTCGGCGTCGGGGACCACGCCGGCCGCCGCCTCACCGTTGGTCGGCCCGGCGGCCTGGCGCAGGGGGGCGCGGGTGAGGTGGAAGTCGCCCTGGGCCGCGCCGTCGTTCCAGGCGCCGCTCACCGAGGCGCCGTCCGGGGCCAGGCGGCCCTGGTAGCGCACCGGGACGCCGGAGCCGCCCAGGCTGAACTCCACTGCGCCGTCCGGGGTGACGGAGCCCTCCAGGGGCGCGCCCTCGGTGCGCCCGGCGCGCGGGCGGTGCACCGTGCCCCAGAGGTGCTCGCCGTCCTGGGTCAGGGTGCAGGGGTCGGTGCTGGGCCGGGCGGCGTCCGCCCCGGCGACGGCCAGGATCCAGGCCCCGGTGAGGTTGGGCCGGACCACGGCGGCGGCGGTCGGGCCGCGCGTCAGGGTGAAGGTGCCGGAACCCTCGTTCATGCTCCAGGCGCCCGCGATGGTGCGGCCGTCGGCGCTCACCTGGCCCAGGTGGCGCACGGGCTGGTCCTGGTCGTAGAGGGTGAAGCTCACGGAGCCGTCCGGGGCGATGCGCCCCTCGAAGCTCTCGATGGTCTGCCTGCCGCCGTCCATATAGGTGATGACGCCGGTGAAGCGCTCGCCGTCCTGGGTGATGGTGCAGGGGTCGGCGTAGCTGGAGCCGTCGGAATCGTTGGTGAAGGCGAAGGTCCATTCCCCGGCGATGTTGGGCGCGGGCCGCTCCCCGGCCCGGGCCGGGGCGGGCAGGGCCAGGGCCGCCGCGACGGTCAGGGCCAGCGCGGCGAGGCGCAGTCGGGGAAGGAGCGGGACTCGGGACACGGCACGGGACACGGCGCGGCTCCGGGGTTCGAGTTACCGGCGGCTATGGCACGAACCGGGGACGCTGTAAAGCGTCCCTGCGGTCAGGCCTTGTCCAGCAGATCCAGGGCGTAGTCCACCGAGGCGTTCTCGTGCACCAGGACGCCCAGGGCCCGGCACAGGGCGGTGGGGTTCTCGTGCTGGAACACGTTGCGCCCCACGGAGAGCCCGGACCCGCCCGCGTCCAGGGAGTCCCGGACCATCTGGAGGAAGTCCCGGGTGGAGGCCATCTTGGGCCCGCCCGCGATGACCACCGGGATGCAGGCGCACTCCACCACCCGGGCGAAGGAGTCCATGTCGCCGGTGTAGTTGACCTTCACCACGTCGGCCCCGAGCTCCATGCCCACCCGGGCGCAGTGGGCCACCATGCGGGGGTCGTACTCGTTGGCCACCTTGGGCCCGCGGGCGTAGATCATGGCCAGCAGGGGCATGCCCCAGTTGGCGGCCTGGGCGGCGACCATGCCCAGGTCGGCCAGCATCTGGCCCTCGGTCTCGTCCCCCAGGTTCACGTGCACGCTCACGGCGTCGGCCCCGAGGCGGATGGCCTCCTCCACGGTGGTCACCAGGCGCTTGACGTTGGGGAAGGGCGAGAGGCAGGTGCCGGCCGAGAGGTGGACGATGCAGCCGAAGTC
This sequence comes from Desulfovibrionaceae bacterium, assembly GCA_050255855.1. Classification (GTDB taxonomy): domain Bacteria; phylum Desulfobacterota; class Desulfovibrionia; order Desulfovibrionales; family Desulfovibrionaceae. The sequence continues at coordinate 3,124 of JBFWIY010000176.1, read as the reverse complement.
GCGGCCCTGGGCGCGGTGGCCGCAGGCCACGCAGCCCTTGTGCACCAGGCCCGCGTTGGCCCCGCCCTCCACCAGGCGGGTCACGGCGTCGCGGATGCTTTCCAGCCCTTCGATGGGCCCCACGGTGACGCCGTGGTCCATGGGCACGATGATGGTGCGCCGGGTGTTGCGGTTGAAGATGCGCTCCAGGCGGATGGACTTGCCGATGTGCATGGCGGTACCTCGGGTTGCTATTGTTGGACGTCGTTGGTGTTCTTTGTGTTATTCCATGCGGCCGGGGCCGCGGGGTCACTTGCGGGTCACGTCGCTCCAGGCCCAGACCACGGCCCCGGCCACGGCGCGGGAGAGGTCCCCGCCGTAGTCGCGCCCCAGGCGGTAGACCTGGGGGGGGCAGAGCCGGGAGTTGTCGGAGTAGAAGACGAGCTCCAGGTCGCCGTCCAGGCGCTTGCCCGACACGCGCTTGACCATGGGCGCGGCCCCGTCCGGCCCGGTGACGAGCATGATGCGCCCGGCGGGCTCGGGTTCGCGGTCGGCGCGGTCCACCAGCACGATGTCGCCGGGGTGCAGGGCCGGGACCATGCTGGTCTCGTCCGGGCCGAGCTGCACGGCCACCAGGTTGGAGCGGTGGCGCACGGACTCGTGCTGCCGCCAGACCAGGACCCAGCCGTCCAGGCGGTCGTCGGGGATCGTCCCCGGCCCGGCGGCCACGGGGGGGGCGGCCATGGGCACGGCCAGGTAGTCCTCGGGCAGGGGCCCGGGCGCGGCGCGGCCAGACCCGGACGCAGGGACGAAGCGCACCTCGCGCACGGTGTCGGCGTGCTCGTTCGGGAAGCAGATCCGGGCCCCGAGCTTGTCGAGCATGCGGCCCAGGGACTCCAGGGTGAGCCCGCGCTGGCCCGAGAGGAAGCGGTTGAGCTGGGAGGGGTCCACCTCCAGGGCGTCGGCCATGCGTTTCTTGTTGGGGAAGGACTCCCCCTCGCCGATCATGGCCGCCAGCCGCTGCCGCAGTTCCTCGGAAAACCCCATGCCCGCCTCCGTGGTTTGCCCGGTGGCCCGCCCGACAGGGCGTTTCGCCCCGGGGGAATCCCTGGAAACTTCCCGGAATTCCGGCCCGTAGTTCATGGACACCATAACAAAATTTTGGCCGTTGTCTAATGCCAGATGGCAATTTTTTGTTGACATGACATTTGTTATTTGACAATAAATGAGCCGTCGGCAGGGCCGCCCGACAAAACCCTGGTGAGGAATACATCATGAGTGCGACGGTGTTGCGTCTGTTGCGTCTGGAACGCGGCGAGGACGGGGTGTTCGGGGCCCTGGTGCTGGACGGCCGGGTGGCCTGCCTGACCCTGGAGCCCCCGGACCTGGGCAACCGGCCCGAGGTCTCCTGCATCCCCGAGGGGCGCTACCGGCTGGAGCGGGTGCGCTCGCCGCGCTTCGGCGAGACCCTGCGCGTGTCCGCCGTGCCCGGCCGCACGGACATCCTGATCCACGCGGGCAACACCCGGGGGGACACCCACGGCTGCATCCTCACGGGCGAGGGCCTGGGGGAGCTGGAGGGCCGCCGCGGGATCACGGGGTCGCGCCGGGCCCTGGCCGGGCTGCTGGCCGGGCTGGACGGGCGCGGGGAGCTGGAGCTGCTGGTCAGCGGCGCGGACCGGACCCCCGGGGGGGGCGCGGCCTCTGCGGGAGGCGCGGCATGAGCGAGGCCGCCGTCCAAGAACCGGCGGGCCTGGAACCGGGCGGGCCGGTGCTCTGCTACAAGGGGGCCAAGGCCATCTGCGAGGCCATCGGCGAGAACCCGCGGGAGCTGGCCCGGCTGGTGCGCCAGTCCCGGCTGCCCGCCTGGCGGCGGCACGAGCGCGGGGCCTGGCGGGCCCTGCCCGAGGACCTGCTGCATTGGCTGCGCCGCCAGCGCGACGCCTATCTGGAGGGCGGCGGTCCCCAGGGCTAGACACCGCGCCGGGGCCCGGGCAGGCTCGGGGCGGCGGCAGCGCCGTCCCGTCCGCGTCCGGGCCCCGGCCCCCCTCATTCCCCCTCCCGTCGCGTCATGGCGAGCCTCGTCGCGCGCGCCGCGCCGCGGTGTTGGCCCCCGTCGTCCGCCCGCTTGTGTTTTCCTTGTCTTCCATGCCCCCGGCCGCCTGCGCCGCGGCGCATTGACCGCGCGCTCCCACCGTCCTATGGAGGCCATGGGCGGACGCGACACGGTGACAGACTCCCGGCCGTAGCACGGCGCGTCAGCGCCGGAGCGCCATGCGGGGTTGCCGGATTTCCGGAGGGAGGCCCCGCCGTCCGCCCTGTTCCTCTCGGTCTTTTCCCTCATCCTTTTCCGATCCTCCCCGCATCCTTCCTACCGCCGCCCCACCTCCGCTCCACCTCCGCCCCGGCCCGCGCGATTTTCCCTGCGCCGGGGCCGGGCCCGCCGCTCGGACCGCGCATCCCCTTGTCCCTATCGCTGGGTGAGGAATGCCCGTCAGCCAGCCGTCCCCGGTGGGCCAGCGGGGGGGGCGGCCCGCCCGGCGGCGGCCCTTGCCCGCGGCGAGCGGGGTTGACCGGGCCGAAGCCGGGGGGATAGGGGGAGACCATGAAACCCCTCCATGTCCTCCCCCGGCGTCTCGTGTCCCCGGCCCCTGGTCTCCGCTCCGCCCCGACCCTGTGGACGACCGTGTGGACGGCCCTGGCGGCCGTGCTCCTGGCGGCGCTGCTGGCGGCCGCGCCCGGCCCGGCCCGGGCGGGCGAGGCGGCCCCGGCCTCGACGCCGTCCGAGCTCCGCGCCGCCGCCCTTCGGGCCGCCGGGCTGGTGAACCTGGCGGACGTGGCCCCGGGCGTCCTCATCGACATCCGCTACGCCACGGCCCAGAACACCTTCGGCCGGGTGCTCTATCCCTCGGCGGCCTGCTGGCTGCGCGTGGAGGCGGCCGAGGCCGTGGCCCGGGCCCAGGCGGCCCTGAAGCCCAAGGGCCTGGGGCTCAAGGTCTGGGACTGCTACCGTCCCTTCTCGGTGCAGGAGTCCCTGTGGGCCGACGTGCCCAACCCGGACTTCGTGGCCGAACCCCGGCGCGACGCCGCCGGAACGCCGGTCCTGGGCTCCAAGCACAACCGCGGCAAGGCCGTGGACATCACC
>JBFWIY010000175.1:0-6285 GCA_050255855.1 Desulfovibrionaceae bacterium | reverse complement strand
CCGCGCCCAGCAGCCCGGTCTCCATCCAGGCCTCCAGGGCGGCCACGGCGTGGGGCGCGCGGGCCGCGGCCAGCAGGGCCTCGGGCAGGGCCGGGTCCGCGGCCAGGTCCGCGCCCCAGGCGCGGCTGCGGGCGTGGATGAAGCGCCAGGCCGACCAGGCCAGGGGGCGGCCGGTGTGGGCCATGGCCGTGAAGATCCCCAGGGCGTGCCCGGCCCCGGCCGCGCTCTGGGAGGCGAAGCGCAGGCCCCCCGGGCCGTCCAGCAGGTTCTCGCCCGCCGGGTGGGGCGGGGCGTCGGCGCGCAGGGTCTCCAGGTGCACGAACACGGCCCGGCGCATGGCCTTGATGCGGCCGCCCGCCTCGTGCAGCCGGGTGAGGAAGAACTCCACGTTGCGGCCCTTGGCCAGGGCCGAGTCGTCCGCCGCGGCGTAGCCCAGCAGCTCGGCCACCCGGGGCTGGAGGTCGAAGAACAGGCGGTCCGTGCGGCGGCCCGAGGCCAGGTGCAGGGCCGTGCGCGCGGCCAGCACGAAGTCCCGGTCGTGGCGCAGGGCGGCGAGGTCCTCGGGCAGGAAGGGCCCCTCCCCGCGCCCGGCGGCCAGCATGGCCCGGGTGAGCCAGAAGACCTGGTGCGCGTCGCGCAGGCCGCCCTGGCCGCTCTTGAGGTCCGGCTCCAGGAGCAGGGCCGCGTCCCCGGCCTGGGCCTCGCGCCGGGCGTTCCCCTCGGCCAGGCCGTCGACCAGGGCGGGCAGCCGTCGGGCCAGGACCTTGTCCCGGAACCGGCGCTCCAAAAGCTCGAAGATGGGCAGGGATCCGCAGATGGGCCGGGCGTCGAGGAGCGAGCACAAAACCTGGACGTCGTCCCGGGCCAGGTCCAGGCAGTCGGCCACCGTGCGCACCCCCTGGCCCAGGTCGTAGCCCATGTCCCAGAGCGGGAAGAAGAAGTGGCGGCAGACCTCGGCGGCCTCGGCCGGGATGCGCTTCTCGAACACGATGAGCACGTCCAGGTCCGAGCCGGGGCAGAGCTCGCTGCGGCCGTAGCCGCCCACGGCCACCATGGCGAAGGTGGAGTCCTGGAGGAACTCGGCCAGGGGCCGGATCTCCACCAGGCGCTCGGTGAAATAGGTGTCGACGATGTGGGCGTGCTCGCCCGGGTAGCCGCGCACCGCGCCCGAAGCCGCCCGCTCGCGCAGGCGCGAGCGGGCGGCGGACAGTCGGACGGCGCTTTGCGCCTCGGGGGTCAGGGGCATGGGCGGGGTCAGATGGCGGCGTCGCCGGTCTCGCCGGTGCGGATGCGCACGACCTCCTCCACCGGGGAGACGAAGATCTTGCCGTCGCCCACCTGGCCGGTGAGGGAGGCCTTGCGGGCGGCCTCCACCACCTCCACCACGCGCTCGGACTCCACCACCACCTCGATCTTGACCTTGGCCACGAAGTCCACCTGGTATTCGGCCCCGCGGTAGACCTCCTTGTGGCCGCCCTGGCGGCCGAAGCCCTTGACCTCGGTGACGGTCATGCCCTTGATGCCCAGGACGGCGAGCGCCTCCTTGACCTCGTCGAGCTTGAAGGTGCGGGTGATGATTTCTACCTTTTTCATGGGAGCGATCCTCCGTACTCGGCGTTTACAACTGGTATCCGGCTTCGCTGTGCTGGGTCACGTCCAGGCCGCGCACCTCGCTCTCGGCGTCCGCGCGCATGCCCACGATCTTGTCCACGATCTTGAAGAGCACCGCGCTGGCCACGAAGCAGAAGACCCAGGTGATGACCACGGACTTGAACTGTATCCAAAGCTGCTCGGGATTGCCATAAAACAGGCCGAGCTGGGGCACGCCGTCGAACTTGACGATGCCCGAGGCGAAGAGGCCGGTGGCCAGCGCGCCCCAGGTGCCGCCCACGCCGTGGATGCCCACCACGTCCAGGGCGTCGTCGTACCCGAACTTGTTCTTGAGCATGATGCCGCCGTAGCAGATGAACCCGGCCAGGCCGCCGATGATGAGCGAATCCTGGACGCTGACGAAGCCCGCGGCCGGGGTGATGGCCACCAGCCCGGCCAGCAGGCCCGAGGCCGCGCCCAGGGTGGTGGGCTTTCCGGAATGCAGCCACTCGGCGATGATCCAGGTGACGAGCGCCGCGCCCGTGGCCATGTGGGTGGTGGCGAAGGCGTTGACGGCCACGGCGTCCGCGGCCAGGGCGCTGCCGGCGTTGAACCCGAACCAGCCGAACCACAGGATGCCCGCGCCGGTGAGGGTCATGGGCAGGTTGTGGGGGATGAAGGGCTCCTTGCCGTAGCCCTTGCGCTTGCCCAGGAAGATGGCGCAGGCCAGGGCCGCCGCGCCGGAGCTCATGTGCACCACGGCCCCGCCCGCGAAGTCCAGGGCGCCCATCTGGGCCATGATCCCGCCGCCCCAGACCATGTGGGCCATGGGACAGTAGACCACCAGCAGCCACAGGGCGGTGAAGATCATGTAGCCCGAGAACTTCATGCGCTCGGCGTAGGCCCCGGAGATGAGCGCCGGGGTGATGACGGCGAACATGCACTGAAAGATCATGAAGCACATGGGGGACAGGGCGCTGCCGTCGTCCAGGGGCACGCCCCGGAGGAAGAGGTGGTCCAGCCCGCCGATGACCCCGCCCACGGAGGGGCCGAAGGCCAGGGAATAGCCGATGACGGCCCAGAGCACCGTGGCCAGCCCCATGGCGAAGAAGCTGTGCATGATGCTCGAAAGCACGTTTTTGCTGCGGACCAGGCCGCCGTAGAACAGGGCCAGCCCCGGGGTCATGAACAGGACCAGGGCCGAGCAGATGAGGATGAACGCATTATCGACCGGACTCATAAACCGCCCTCCGTTAGAGTTACGAGCCCGGGGTTTTGCAAAACCCGCCCCAGAACACGGATGTGGAATAATTCTGGGCGTGTCGCTCGGATACCAAATGGTATAATTAACGTTATTGGCAAAATATACCACTGTCATTGAGCGTTTGCTCAAGGCGCGTGACAAGATTGTGTATCTTCGTGGAAACCGCGTGGCGTCTGCGTTTCCCGGGGCTGGCATCCGGCATGGCCCGAAATGCTGGACGATTTTGTCATTTGCCGGGCGGCCGGATCCGAGGATTTCGGGCCGGGGCCCGGCCCGGGCGCGGACGGGGATTCGAGCGGCCCGCGGGACGATATTGACAAAGATGGCAGTTCCGGGACGGCCGGGCGGAGGCGGGCAGGGGCAGGGGGGGGCGGGGGAGCGAGGGGACAGGGGACGGCCGGACCACGGTGCGGCGGCGCAACGGGCGGCGCGGCGGACGGCGCGGCGGGCGGCGCGGCGCAATGGCGCGGCGAAGACACCCGCAACGGCCGGGCCCGCGCGGGCCACGCGTCCCCCTACAGGAAGAGCAGCAGGCTCACGGCCATGACGGCCATGCCGCCCACCAGGCCGTAGATGGACAAATGGTGCTCGCCGTAGCGCTCGGCCGCGGGCAGCAGCTCGTCCAGGCAGATGAAGACCATGATCCCGGCCACCCCGGCGAAGGTCACGCCGAAGGTCACGGGCGTGAGCACGGGCATGAGCACCAGGTAGCCCACCAGGGCCCCCACGGGCTCGGCCAGGCCCGAGGTGAAGGAGTAGATGAAGGCCTTTTTGCGGTCGCCCGTGGCGTAGTAGATGGGCACGGACACCGCGATGCCCTCGGGGATGTTGTGGATGGCGATGGCCACGGCGATGAGCACGCCGAGCTGGGGATTGGAGAGGGAGGCCATGAAGGTGGCCAGGCCCTCGGGGAAGTTGTGCACGCCGATGGCGATGGCCGTGATGAGGCCCATGCGGTAGAGCGGGCGCAGGCCCGCGGCGGCGTCCGCCACGGCCGGGGCCGGAGCGCCCGGCGCGGGGTCCGGGCCCGGATCCGGGGCCAGGCCGGGCTCGTCCACCGGGCCGCCGCAGGCCGCCATGGCCGCCGGGGAGGGCCGCATGTCCTCCACGGTGTGCATCTCGTGCGGGTTCTCGCCCGAGGGCACCAGCCGGTCGATGAGGGCCGCGGCGGCCATGCCGCCGAAGAACCCGAGCACCGTGGCCCAGTTGCCCAGCCGGTCGCCCAGGGCCCCGGTGAGGGCCGCGCGCGCCTGGAAGAAGATCTCCACAAAGGAGACGTAGAGCATCACCCCGGCGGAAAATCCCAGGGACACGCACAGGAAGCGCGTGTTGGTGGTCCGGGCGAAAAAGGCCAGGGCCGAACCGATGCCCGTGCTGAGCCCGGCGAAGAGGGTCAGGCCCAGGGCGACGGCGACATTGCCGGAGAGGACCTCCATCACCGTCGCCCGGCCCGTGGATGCATCGCGCTCCTGCGGCTAGCCGCGCAGGGCGAAGCGCTCATGCTTCTTGTCGTAATCGATGAACTCGCAGTCGAGCTTCTGGAGATCGACCACCGGAGCCTCCTCCTTGAGCTTGTCGCGGAAGATGGTGCACTTGGAAAGGTCGCCCTGAAGCAGGATCTCGGCCTGGTTGTCGGAGAGGAACCGCACCCAGCCGGTCAGCCCCATGGCCTGGGCCGTATCCATCACCCAGACCTGGAAATTGCCGCCCTGCACTCCGCCCTGCACCTTGCAATGATAGCTCTTGACCATGCGTGCCTCCATGATGGGATATCCGTTCGATTCTCCTGCCATTACTGTACGCATTTTCAGCAGAAGGGCAAGATGGGGAGCCCCTACCAGGCAAAGGGCTCGGCGCGGCGGTACTCGAAGATGTAGGGGGTTTCCGGCAGTTCGGCCCCGGCCAGGGGCGCGGCGTCGTCCACGGCCAGGCGCAGGCCCGTGCACAGGGCGGTGAGCATGGCGCCGGGCAGGCGCACGGCCTCGGGCCCGGGCCAGCCCGGGGGCGGGGCGGCGGGGGAGGATTGGGAGGGGACCGACCCGGAGGGGACCGACCCGGAGGGGGCCGACCCGGAGGGGGATGAGGGAGAAGAAGGAGAAGAGGAGGACGAAACGGCCCCGGCGGGCTCCAGGCGTCCGGCCACGCGCACCCACTGGCCGTCGCGCAGGTCCGCCACGGCCGGGCCGTCCAGCACCACGCCGGTGGCCACGGCGTCGGCCAGGCAGCAGACCACGGTGAGGCGCAGCAGGGCCGCGCCCTGGCCGCCGCCGGGCAGGGGGTAGGTGCGCACCATGCCGCGCAGGGCCACCAGGGGCGGCGGGGCGAGGACCGGGTCGGACTCCAGGAAGACCAGCTCCGCGGTGTTGAGCTTGACGTATTCGCGGCCGTGCAGGGCCAGGCGCGGGGCCTCGGGCGGACGCGGGGCGTCCCACAGGGGGTCGGCCGGGGCCTCGGCCCGGACGGCGTCCGCCGCGCTCTGGGCGGCCACGCCCCAGAAGGCCAGCCCGGCGAAGGCCAGCAGCCCCAGGGCCCGGCCCAGGGCCGCGGCCGTGGCCCGCCCCCCGCGCGGGGCCGCGGCCCAGGGCATGGCCAGCCCCGCCAGGACCAGGCCCGCGGCGCACCCCCGGGTCAGGGGCAGAAAACGCGGGTTGAGCAGGGTCCAGTACTCGCCGCTCCAGGTGAACCAGCCCAGCAGCCCCCCGGCGGCCAGCAGGGCCAGGGCCTCGGCCCAGCGCGCGGCCCGGGCGGCGCGCGGGACGCGGCGGCGCTCCAGAAAGGGATCGCGCAGCATGGCCGAGGGGTGGCGTTGCAAGGCGTTGTTCACGGGCATCTCGATTCGGCTGATGGGCGATCTGTTCTGTAGCGCAGAACGGTTCCTGCAACAATGGCCTTCGGGGAGCCGGCGGGGCGGCGGGCCGCGCCTTCGTCGGACTCCGCATGGCCATGGCCCGCATGGCCGGAGCCTGCATGCCCGGAGCCCGTATGTCCGGAGCCCGTATGCCCGGACGGATGCGCACGGGCCCGAACCAGGGACCCGCTTCACGACCCCGCCGGAAGACATCCCCCCCGGGCCCCGCCGTCCTCGCCCCGACGCCTGTGCCGGAGGTCGGCTTTTAGGCAACCGCCGGGCCGCCGGGCCGCCGCCCCGCCACTCACCGCCCCTGCGCCGCCGCTCACCGGACCGCGCCTTGCGCCCCGGGCCGGGCCGATGCTAGGTTTTCTCGTCCGCGGGCCCGGACGCCCCCCCCGAGAACGGGTCCGGATGAGGGGCCCCGACTCCGAAACCAGGCCCCAGCCCAAAACCAGGCCGACCCCGCAGCCCCCGATTCCGGCGCAAAGGAGCAGGCGAGCACATGTACCTGGGCATCGACGTGGGCGGCACCCACACCGACGGCGTGGCCCTGGAGGTCACCGGCCGCTCGGCCCGCGTG
>JBFWIY010000174.1:0-6286 GCA_050255855.1 Desulfovibrionaceae bacterium | reverse complement strand
TGGAGCACCGGGGTGTGCGGGCACAGGATGCTGAACTCCTCGCCGCCCACCCGGCAGAGCAGGTCGCTGCCCCGGATGCTCCCGGACACCACCCGGGCCATCCGGCGCAGCACCTCGTCCCCGGCGGCGTGGCCGTAGGTGTCGTTGACGCGCTTGAAGTGGTCCAGGTCAAAGGCGATGAGGGCGAGCGGGGTCCCGTAGCGCCGGGCCACGGCCGCGGCGCGGGGGAGCATCTCCTCGAAGATGCGGCGGTTGGCCAGGCCGGTGAGGGCGTCGATGGAGGCCTGGGGCTCCAGCCGCCCGCGCACCAGGCTGTAGACCAGCCAGATGAGGGCCAGCATCAGCAGCAGCTGGACCACCGCGAATAAATATCCCAGGCCCATCCGCTGGAGCTTGGTCCGGGAGATGTCCTGGGCCCGGACGACCACCTCGTTGGACGCGCCCCAGACCGCCTCGCTCTGGCGGAACAGCCGCTTGCGCCCCTCCGGGGTGATCGGCCCGGACGCCGTGACCTCGCCCTTGAGCTCCGTCCAGCTCCGCTCCAGATGGTCGAGCCGGTCGTAATAGGCCCGCCCCGCCCCGGGCAGGGCGTAGCCGGGCCGCTGGCTGCGGAAGTCCGCCAGCAGGGCGTCCACCTGGGCCGCCACCTGCGCCGGGCTCTCCCCGAGCAGCCGGAGCTTGACGGCCCGCTGGATGGACCCGCGCACCACGCCGGACAGATTGATGATCCGGGCGTCGTCGCCCAGCAGCCGAGAATGGTACATGACGAAGGCCAGGTTGGACCCCGCCACCAGCAGTTGCAGGCAGAGCAGCAGGATGATCTTCGTGGAGGCGCGGCGCAGCCCGTTTTGCATGGCCGTCCCATAGGCCAGACCCGGCGGCAATTCAAGCTCCGCGACGACGCCCCCCCGGGCGGATGGTTGCCATTCACCCGGATTTGCGTCTATCTCCAGGGCAAAGAACCTCGACCACCGGGGAGGAAGGCATGGAGTTGCTGGAGATCGGCGACCGCGTGCTGCTGCAGTTCGGCGGACTGGGCGACCGCTTCGTGGCGGTGGTGGCCGGACGGTGCGAGGAGGACCACCTGCTCCTCTACGCCGACCTGCCCGCCGCGACCCTGGAGCACTCCCGCCGCAATCCGGCCGTCACCGTGCGCTTCGCCGTGGAGTCCAGCCTGCTCGGATTCCGCTCCCGGCTGCTGGAGCGCGACGGGCTGCCCGGCCGGCTGCTGCGCGTGGCCTGCCCGGAGCGCATCGAAAACATGGACCTGCGCGCCGAACGGCGCTGCCCGGTGCGCTGGCCCGCCCGCCTGCACCGCGGCGCGACCCAGGCCCCAGGCATGGTGCGGGACGTCTCGCCCGGGGCCCTGCGCCTGGCGCTGACCGGGGAGGACGGCCTCGCCCTCCAGCGCCTCCTGGAGCCCGACGACCTGGTGCGCCTGTCCTTCCACACCCTGGACCCGGCCCGGCGGCACCAGGCGGACTGCACGGTGCTCAAGACCTTTCTCCACGACGGGCGGCCCTTCGCCGTGCTCGCCCTGAGCCGCCGCGCCACGGCCCTGGCCCGGCTCCTGGCCGACTACGTGGCCGCCGTGCTCGGCCCGCCCCCGGCCTGACCCGCCGGGGCCGCGGCATCCCGGCCAAAGGCGGCCAGCCGCCGGAAGTCCGGCCGTTGCCGGGCGTTGAACCACTGGCAGGCCCGGTAGTAGCGCAGGTCCTCCCACCACAGCCGGGCGAAGGTCCGGTCGCGCAGCAGGGCGCGGGCCAGGCGCAGGGGGTTGCCCCGGGCCGCGAGCACCGGCCCGAGCAGCACCGACGGATCGCGGAAACACTCCCACTCGCAGCGCTCGCAGTGCGCGGCCGGGGCCGGGCCGTCCAGGTCCAGCCCGCGGAAGGGCCCCAGCCCCTCGCCCCCGCGATACCCGCAGGGATAGGCCTGCATGTCCTCGGCCCCGAGAAAGAAGAAGTCGATGCCGCCCCGGCAGGGCCAGCGCCCGGCGTCCCGGCCCTCGGCCTGGCGGGCCAGGGCGTGGAGCGCGCTGCGCGGGGTGAAGATGCGCAGCCGGTGGCGGAACTCAGGGATGACCTCGGACAGGGTGCGGAACAGGACCGCCTTCTCTTCGGGCCGGAACCGGATCATGTCCGCCCCGCTGGTGGCGGCGTAGACCGCGTCCTCCGCCTCGGGCTCGCCGCTCATGGGATAGCAGGCGTTGGCCGTGACGAAGCCCAGGTCCAGGACGAAACGGTAGAAGCGGCGAAAGGCCCGGCGGAAGGCCTCGGCCAGGGCCGCGGGGTCGAAGGGCGCGGACCCCGGCGGCACCAGCCCGGGCCCGCCCGTGAGGCGGTTGATCCCCAGGTTGGCGGCCGGGAAGACGCCGTGCTCGTGCAGGATGGGCAAGGCCCGGCGCACCCCCTCCACCACCCCGGGCAGGCCGCGGTTGGCCTCGTGGCAGGCCGGGTCCGCGGAGTCCAGGCTGATCCAGAAGGTCTGCAACGGGGTGTCGGCCAGGGCGGCGGCCAGCCGGGCCACCCGGGCGGGAAAGTCCGGCCGGTCCCAGTGGCGGAACACCGCCCCGTTGGTGCCGGTGCGGATGAAGGGGATGCCCGCGGCCGCGGCGTGGCGCATGAGCGGGGCGATCTCGTCCAGGCAGAGCAGGGGCTCGCCCCCGGTGAAGGAGACCGCCGCCACCCCGGCCCGGGCCATGGCGTCGATCTCGCGCCGCAGGCCGTCCGGGTCCAGGGTGTGGCGCGCGCCGCCGTGCTGCACGGCCATGCCGCACTGGGCGCAGGCCGCGTTGCAGCGGGTGGTGTACTGGATGACCACCTGGCCCGGGGCGCGGCCGCGCAGCAGGCGGCGCGCCACGCGCCAGGGGCGCACCCGGGCGGGGCGGAAGGACAGGTCGTCGGGGACCGGGGCGTCGGATGCCGGCATGGCCGGGGCGGGGTCGGGTCGGGACATGGCCGACACGCTACCCCTGCCGCGTTACGAACGCGCGTCGGCCGGACGTCAGGCCGGTGAACCGTCCCGGAATCGGCGCTGGATCTCGAAGACCTCGTCCAGGTGGTCCAGGAACACGTCCAGCACCTTGGGGTCGAAGTGGACGCCGCGGCCCTCGCGCAGGATGGCCAGGGACTTGTCGTTGGAATAGGGCGGCTTGTAGGGTCGCCGGCTGGTGAGGGCGTCGAACACGTCGGCCACGGCGCAGATGCGGCCGTAGAGCGGGATGTCCTCCCCGGCCAGGCCCTGGGGATAGCCCGTGCCGTCCCACTTTTCGTGGTGCGCCAGGGCGATGACCCGGCCCGCCTCCAGGAAGTCCGAGGAGTCGCTCTCCAGGATGCTGGCCCCGATGGTGGTGTGGGTCTTCATGACCACCCACTCCTCGGCGGTCAGCGGCCCGGGCTTGATGAGGATGGCGTCGGGGATGCCGATCTTGCCGATGTCGTGCATGGGGCTGGAGCGCAGCACCAGGTCGCTCTCGGCCTCGGAGAGCCCGTAGTGCCGCGCCATGAGCCCGGAGTACCGGCTCATGCGGTGGATGTGCTGGGCGGTGTCCTCGTCCTTGTATTCCGCCGCGGCCGAAAGCTTGTGCAGGGTCTCCAGGTGGGCGCGCACCGTGGCCTGCTGGGCGTGCTTGAGGTTCTCCATGGCGATGACCAGGGCCTCGGTCTTGGCCTGGACCATGGCTTCGAGCCCGGCCTGGTAGACCTTGAGCTCGTCGCGGTACTGCTTCATCTTCAGCAGCGACTCCATGCGCACGCGCAGCTCGGTGGCGTCGATGGGCTTGGCCACGAAGTCGTTGGCCCCGGCCTCCACGGCCTTGAGCCGGTCCTGCTTGGCGGTGAGCGCCGTGACCATGATGATGGGCAGGTCCTCGAACCCCTGGCGGGCGCGGATGGCCCGGGCCACGGAGAAGCCGTCCATGTCCGGCATCATGATGTCGAGCAGCACCAGGTCCACGTCCTGGTTGAGCATCTCCAGACCGCGGCGGCCCGAGACCGCCACCAGGGCCTTGTGGCCGAAGCTGTCGAGCAGCCCGGCCATGACCTTGCGGTTGATGGCCTCATCGTCCACCACGAGGATGGTCTTGGGGCCGGAAAGCGCGTCGTTCATTGCGGAATCCTGAATCCTATGGGTATGAATCGCGGTATATCCATACCCTCATGCGCATTGGGCTTCAAGACGGCTTTTGCCCCCTCCGGCCGGGCCCGGGGCCCGACCGACGTTTGCCGGGTCGATTTTTTTATAATTTTTTCATATAATATCAAAATATTGCCGTAAAAATCTGTTCCTCGCCCCCCCTTGACCAATCCACTCCAGGGAAGAAAACTCACACTTTGTGCTGAGAAAAAATGCGTTTCTGGCCCCGATGCGGCAGGCGTGCTATGTTGACACCCACCATTTGCATTACTAGTTATGATTCTCGATAAGCCCCTTACAGCCTCCCGCGAGGCTGCGCATCCTGCAACGACATAGCCGAGGAGTCGTCATGTATTTCAAGCAGATCGCCGTTCAGGGCCTGGGTTGCCTGTCCTACGCCATCGGATGTCCCGGCAAGGGCGTCATGGTGGTGGTGGACCCCAAGCGCGACATCCAGGACTACCTGGACATCGCCCGCGAGGAGGGCATGCGCATCACCCACATCATCGACACCCACGTCCACGCCGACCACGTCTCCGGCAGCCACGAGCTGCGCGCGGCCACCGGCGCGCCCATCTGCATGTACGAGACCTCCCCCGTGGACTTCCCCTTTGAGAAGCTCAAGGAGGGCCAGGTCATCCGGGCGGGCGTGGCCAAACTGGAGGTGCTGCACACCCCGGGCCACACCCCGGACTCCCTGTCCCTGCTGGTCACGGACACGGCGCGCGGGGACGAGCCCTGGATGCTCCTCACCGGCGACGTGCTCTTCGTGGGCGACATCGGCCGCCCCGACCTGGCCGGAGCCGAGGTCCTGGAGGCCCAGATCAGGAATCTGCACGACAGCCTGTACCACAAGCTGGGCCAGCTCCCGGACCACCTGGAGGTCTTCCCGGCCCACGGCATGGGCTCGCTCTGCGGCCGGGGCATGAGCTCCAAGACCAGCTCCACCCTGGGCTTCGAGCGTCGCCACAACCCCATGCTCCAGTTCCCGAAATTCGAGGACTTCCACGCCCAGATGTCGGGCCAGTTCCCGGCGCGGCCCAAGAGCTTCACCCACATCATCGCCACCAACAAGGAAGGCGCGCCCCTGCTGGAGTGCTGCCCCATGGAGAAGGCCATGACCGTGGGCCAGTTCGAGGAATGGATGGGCAAGGGGGCCCTGGTGGTGGACGCGCGCGACACCTCGGCCTTCTGCGGGGCCCACATCCCCGGGGCCCTGAACATCGGATTCGAAAAACAGCTGGCCAACTGGATGGGCATGGTGGTGGAGCCCAAGACCGCCCTGCTCCTGGTCACGGACGGCCGCGAGGACTTCGACGCCATGGTCACCGAGCTGCGGCGCATCGGCTACGACGCGGTCTACGGCTACCTCAACGGCGGCATGGCCGCCTGGATCAACGCGGGCCTGGCCGTGGAGTCCCTGCCCCTCATCAGCGTGGGCGAGCTGGCCAAGAACCTGAACCGGCCCGGCGTCGTCCTGGTGGACGTCCGCACCCCGGCCGAGCTGGCCGAGGGGCGCATCCCCGGGGCCGAGGCCGTGGCCCTGGGCAAGATCCTGGACAAGGACCACGCCCTGCCGCGCGACCGCGACCTGGTGCTCTACTGCGGCTCGGGCTACCGCTCCAACATCGCCGCCTCCATGCTCCAGCGCCAGGGTTACGGGCAGGTGCGCTCCCTGGCCGGGGGCATGATGGCCTGGCGGCGCGCCGGACAGGTCACGGCCTAGCCCTCCCGCCGGGCGTCCCGGAACGGGGGCGGGGTTGCCTTTTGCCGTGATCCCTGCCAGATATGAAAAGACCGCCCGGAACGGCCACGGGGCCGTTCCGCGCCGTTCCCTATCCCAAGGCAACCCGGACATGAGCGCCAGCAACCGCAGCTTTCCCTCCTCCCGCCCGGCCTGGAGCGCCAGCCGCTCCCGCAGCGCCGCGGAGTCCCCGGCCTCCGGCGACGGCCGGGAACGCCGCCGCCACGAGCGCCGGATCCTGGCCGAACCCTCGGTGGCCCTGGTGCACGAGCACTCGGACCCCTTCGCCCCCGACTCCGCTCCCGAATCCCCCCGCCCACCCCCGCACGAATCCGGGCCGGCCGGGACCGCGCCCTTCATCGGGGAGCTCCACGACATCAGCGACCGGGGGGCCTGCTTCATCAG
>JBFWIY010000173.1:0-6291 GCA_050255855.1 Desulfovibrionaceae bacterium | reverse complement strand
CGGCTAGGGCCCTCCCCCCGGGGCCGGGGCAGCCGGGACGGCCGGGGCGGGCTGTCCCGGGGCCTGTCCCGGGGCCTGGCCCGGGCCGGACTCCAGGGTGGGAATGGCGAACTCGAACCCGCCCGCGTCGTAGCGGGACTCGGGGGGCTCGGGCTCGACGGCCAGCTGGCGGGCCCGGGCGCTGAAGACCTCGCTGCGCTTGTCGAGCACGATGTCCACGCGCCGGTTGCGCATGCGCTCGGCCGGGTCGGAGTTGTTGTAGTGCGGCCGGAAGCGGCCGAAGGCCTCCACGCGCAGCCGGTCCGGGCTCAGGCCGCCCGGGGTCACCAGGTAGGTGTACACGGCCAGGGCGCGGTTCAGGGAGATCTTCCAGGACAGGTCCGGCACGGCGTCCTTGTCCTCGGCGCGGTAGGCGGCGCCGAGCTCGTCGCGCAGGCTGGCGGTGTGCCCGGCGATGAGCAGCGGGTGCTGCACCTCGCGCAGCACGGGCAGGATGCGGTCCAGCATGGCCCGGCCCCCGGCGCTCAGGGTGGTGGTGCCGGGCTCGAAGAGCACCCCGGCCCCCAGGGAGAGGACCTGCACGAAGCGGTTGGACTGGAAGTCCACGTCCTGGTTGACGTCCTCCCAGACCATGGGCTTGAGGGTCTCCAGGTTGGTCTCGTCGTTCATGGGCCCGGGCTCCACGGTGCGCCGGGTGTTCTTGGTGCTGAGCACGTCGTAGCTGGTCTGCCAGCCGAAGGCCCCGATGATGGAGCCCAGGACCACCAGCTTGCGCCGCTCGTCCACCTTGCTCATGGAGACCAACAGCACGAAGAAGGTGAGCATGAGCGTCATGCAGTCCGTGAACGTGATCATCCACGGGGGCATTTCCGCGCAATGGAGCTTCTTCTGCTTCTTCCGGCCCACGGCGACCTCCGGCTAGTCGCTGGTCTTGCGGTCCTTGGGCGGCAGGTAGGAGTTGAGCTTCTCCTCGATGATCCGGGGGTTCTCGCCCTTGCTGATGGACAGGATGCCCTCCAGGATCATCTGGCGGATGAGCACCTCCTGCTTGCTGCGGGTCTTGAGCTTGCCGGCCATGGGGTTGAGGATCAGGTTGGCCAGCAGCGCGCCGTACAGGGTGGTGAGCAGGGCCACGGCCATGGCCGGGCCGATGGAGGACGGGTCGCTCATGTTCTGGAGCATCTGCACCAGGCCGATGACCGTGCCGATCATGCCCATGGCCGGGGCGATGTTGCCCAGGGCGGAGACCAGCTCGGCCCCGGCGTCGTGGCGCTCCTCCAGGTAGTTGATCTCGGTCTCCAGGATCTCCTGGATGGTCTGGGGCTCCAGGCCGTCCACGGTGAGCTGGAGGCCCTTGCGCAGGTAGTCGTCGTCGATCTCCTTGAGCACGGGCTCCAGGGAGAGGATGCCCTCGCGCCGGGCGCGGTTGGCGTAGTCCATGAACTTGGTGATGACCTCGCGCGGGGGCTCGGCCTTGGCGAAGAAGGCGTTCTTGAGCACGCCCACCACGCCCAGGATGTGGCCCAGCGGGTAGTTCACCAGGGCCGCGCCGATGGAGCCGCCGATGACGATGAGCGCCGAGGCGATGTCGAGAAAGACCATCAGGCTCGACCCGGTCATGATGGCGGACGTCACCAGACCGAAGGAGAGCACGATGCCGACGATGGTTGCCAGGTCCATGGACGATCCTTGCGGTTACTCGGCCGGGCCGGGCCGGGGCCCGAACAGTTTGGTCCCGATGCGCACCAGGCTCGCCCCCTCCTCCACCGCCTGGACGAAGTCGCCGGTCATGCCCATGGACAGGTGCGGCAGCTTCCGGCCCAGACGGCCTTCCAGCCCGTCGCGCAGCTCGCGCAGCCGGGCGAAATAGGGGCGGGCGGTCTCCGGGTCGTCGTCAAAGGGCGGCAACGTCATGAGCCCGACGACCCGGATGTGGTCGAGCCCGGCCGTCTCCTCGGCCAGGGCCGGGAGGTCTTCTTCAAGGATACCGGACTTTTGCAGTTCACGCCCCAGGTTGACCTGGAGCAGGATGTCCTGCACCACCCCGGCTTCTTTGGATTTTTGATGCAATACGCGGGCCAGCTTGGCCGAGCCCACGCTGTGGACCAGGGTGAAGCGCCCCACCACCTGCCTGGCCTTGTTGCTCTGGAGCCCGCCGATGAAGTGCCAGGCCAGGGGCAGGTCGGCCAGGCGGGCCTGCTTGTCCAGGGCCTCCTGCACGTAGGACTCGCCGAACGCGGTCTGCCCGGCCTGGGCCATGGCCCGCACGGCCTCCGCAGGGTGGAGCTTGGAGACGGCCACCAGCGCCACCCCGGCGGGGTCGCGCCCCGCGCGGGCGCAGGCGGCGGTCATGGCGTCGCGCACCTCGGCCAGACGCCGGGCGCATTCCTCAACGGTCAACGGCATGTCGAACCCTCATCGCTTCCCGGCGGATTGCACCGGGCTTGTCTCTGCTCATCGGCAGTTTAGCAAAACTGTTTACCGAACAGAAGCATTTCGCTGCACCGCCATTGCGGAGGATCGGGGGGAAACGGCCGGAAAAACCCGGCGCGGGGCGGGCCGAACGGGCCGGGCGGGCCGCTAGAACCCCAGGGCCGCCAGGGCGCGCAGGGCGCGGTGCCGCTCGTGGGGCAACAGCTCCAAGAGGTCGCCCGGGCCGGGCAGGATGAACACGGTGTGGCCGCCCTCGGTCATGTGGCGCACGGCCGAGGGGTCGGCCCCGGGGCAGATGACCGCCAGGGCCCGGCGGCCGAAGCAGGCCACCTGGCGCAGGCCCAGCTCGTCCAGCCCGCGCCAAAAGAGCTCGGCCCGGGGGGCCGGGGCGTCCGCGCCGGGGTCCGGCACGGCCACGGGCCAGAAGGCGATGGTGCCCTGGGCCCAGGCCAGGTCGCGCACCAGGGTGCGGAACAGGGTGCGCCGCCGGGGGTCGGCCCGGCCGGACAGGTCCAGGCCCAGGTCGAAATAGGTCCAGGCGATGCGCGGGGCCGCGGGCACCCGGAACCCGCCCCAGGGCGCGGGCAGGTCCAGGCTGCGTTGGGTCGGGGCTGCGGGCCCGGCCGGGGGACGGACCGCGGGACGGGCCGCGGCGGAACGATCGGGGGCCGAACGATCAGGGATTGAACGGTCGGGGACCGAGCGGTCGGGCGCAACGCGACGCGGCGCGGCGGGGGAAGACGCCGGGCCCGATGCCGCAGCCCCTCTCGGACGGGACGCGGGACGGCCGCCGGGACGGGCGGCGGGGCGGGACGCGGCCTCGCGCCGGGCGCGGGCCAAGTCCGGGGCCAGCACCAGCTCCAGCCCGGCCTCGTACCAGGGCCGCAGCCGTTCCGGCACCCTTAGAGCTTGAGCAGGTGATCCCATAGTCTCCAGGCCACCTCGGGCTTGGGCAGCACGGGCCAGCGTTCGCTCAGGCCCTGGGCGTCCAGCACCAGCATCTCGTTGTCCGGGCTGCCGAAGCCCGTGCCGGGCCGGTCGATGCGGTTGGCGGCCATGAGGTCCAGGCGCTTGGCCGCCAGCTTCTCCCGGGCCCGGGCCTCCAGGTCGTCGTCCCCGGCCTGGGCCGCGAAGCCGAGCAGCTTCTGGCCCGGCCCCTTGGCCTGGCCCAGGGCGCGCAAAATGTCCGGGTTGGCCTCGAAGCGCACCGTGAGCCCGGCCTCGCCCACCTCGGTCTTGGGCATCTTGCCCGCGCCCCAGGGCACGGGCCGGAAATCCGCCACCGCCGCCACCAGGGCCGCGGCGTTCATGCCCGGCCACAGGCCCGTGACGGCCTCGAACATCTGGCGGGCCGAGGTCACGTCCACCCGGTCCACCCCCGGGGGCAGCCCGGGCGCGCCCGGACCGCAGACCGCGGTGACGTCGGCCCCGCGCAGCCAGGCCGCCGCGGCCAGACAGGCCCCCATGCGGCCGCTGGAGGGGTTGGACCAGAAGCGCACGGCGTCGAAGCCCTCGCGCGTGGGCCCCAGGGTGACGAGCACGCGCAGGCCCGCCATGTCCTTGGGGGCCAGGGCGCGCAGGGCGCAGGCCAGAATGTGGTCCATGGGGGCCAGCCGCCCCGCGCCGGTGTCGCCGCAGGCCACGCCCCCGGTGTCCGGGCCGATGAACTCCACGCCCCGCTCGCGCAGCACGGCCACGTTGGCCCGGGTGGCCGCCGCGGCCCACATGGCCGGGTTCATGGCCGGGGCCGCGAGGATGGGCCCGGAAAAGGCCAGGGCCTGGCAGGACAGCAGGTCGTCGGCCAGGCCGTGGGCCATCTTGGCGAGCATGTCGGCCGAGGCCGGGGCCACGAGCAGGGCGTGGGCCGTGCGGCCCGGGGCCAGGTGGGCGAAGGGGCCGACGTCCGGGTCCGGGTCGAACATGCCCGAGCCCACCGGGTCCACGCCCAGGGCGCGGAAGGTCAGCGGCGCGACGAAGCGGCAGGCGGCCTCGGTGAGAGTGGCGGACACGGCCACGTTGTGGCGCATCAGCTCGCGGGCCAGGTCGGCCATGCGGTAGGCCGCCACGGACCCGGTGACGCCCAGGTGCAGGCGTCGCCCCAGGAACCCGTCGAAGAACAGGCTGTGGCCCATGCGTCCCCCCCGCTGCGCCGGGGCTACTGCGGCAGGTCCTGGACCTGCACGTCCGCCCCGGACGAGGAGCCCATGCTCCCGGACGGGCTGCGGAACTCGATGGCGAAAATGGTCACCTTGGTGTTGAACCCGTCCTCGATGAGGATGGTGCAGCTCTTGTTGGGCTTCTGGAAGGAGAGCACGCTGCGGTCGGACTTGAGGGTGAAGCGGACCTTCCAGCCGTCCTTCTTCATGTTGGTGGCGAAGAACTGGAACAGGTCCTCGGCCACCACCCGGCCCTTGAAGACCCGGAACCCGGCCAGGAAGCGCTCGTCGTCGAACACGTATTTGGCGTCGTCCGCCGGGGTGAGCTCCTTGGGAACGAGGATGTCCTTGAACTCGTAGTAGAAATTCACTTCCTCGTACTGCTCGACGCTGGGCTCCCCGGAGTTCTCCACCGAGGTCTGGCCCGTGGACTCCGTGGACCGGGTGGCGCAGGCGGCGCTCATGAGCACGAGGCCGAGGATGCAGCCGAGGGTGAGCCGCAAGGCATGTCTGGGCATGGGGTTCCTCCTGGGGGTAGTCCCGGACGGGCCGGGGTTCCGGCGGGGCCGACGGCGGGGGCGCGCCTAGGGCTTGATGCGCTCGATCTTGTCCTGCAGATACTTTTCCAGTTCGCGCCGGTCCTTGCGCAAACGCACCAGTTCGGACTCCAGGATCTGGAGCTTGACCTTCATGTCCGAGCTGTCGAAGGAGAGCTTGAGGGTGGCCTCCTCCAGCTCCCGCCCCTTGCTCTCCAGGGCGTGGGTGCGGTCGAGCAGGTCCGAGGGCAGGGCGGGCGTGTCGCCGCCCCCGGGCAGCCCGGCCTCGCGCAGCTTCTTCTGGCTGCGGGCCAGGAGCACGAAGGCGGTCTTGAGCTTCTGGATGTCCTCGCGCTGGGCCTCGATGAGGGCCTTCTGGTCGGCGATGATCTCCAGGCACTCCCCGAACTTGCCCATGAGCCCGGACAGGGACTCGCTCAGCTCCTGCACGCCCGCGCCCGGCAGGGCCGGAGGCTGGGCCGCCGGGCCGCCGTAGCCGCCCTCCCCCGGGGCCAGGTCGATGGTGCGGGCGTACTCGCGCCGCAGCATCTCCTCGATCTCGGTGGTGACGTGGCCCTCGTTGTAGTTCCGGGCGATCTGCTCGAAGATGCCCACGGCCTCATCGGAATACTTGGTGATCCTCCCCATCTTCTTGCTGGGCAGGAACTCGCGGAAGAGCGACGCGTATCGACGCGCCGTAGGCGCGGGAATTCCGGTGATCTTGGAGATTTCGGCCACGGACAGCCAGTTCATGTCCCCATCTGATACCAGGATTTACGGGATAATCAAGGTGTTGCCGAATTTCCCATGGCCGGGCGGCAACAGCCCGGGATCATGGCCGTTTTCCCCACCCCGCCCCGCCCTCTCGCCTCCGGCCCGGCTTTGTGCTAGCCGTTGTGCGCCATGCACGACGCCATCCCCCCCGACTTCCGGCTGGAGAGCTACGACTACGCCCTGCCCGAGGAGCGCATCGCCCAACACCCGGCCGACCGCCGCGACGCCTCCCGCCTCATGGTCCTGGACCGCGCCACGGGCGTGACCCGCGAGGCCGCCTTCGCCGACCTGCCCGGCCTGCTGCCCCCCGGGGCCCTGCTGGTGGCCAACAACTCCAAGGTCATCCCGGCCCGGCTCATGGGGGCCAAGCCCTCGGGCGGCCGGGTGGAGTT
>JBFWIY010000172.1:0-6341 GCA_050255855.1 Desulfovibrionaceae bacterium | reverse complement strand
TGCCGCCGACGCCTCGCAGCTCCTGGAGGCGGCGGAGAACACCCTCCGGCCCGAGGCCGTGGCCCAGGCCGCCCAGGTGGTGCAGCCCCTGGCGGACCAGGACCTCGCCGTGGGCCTGCGCCTGGCCGACGCTTGGCTGGGCGTGAACCGTCCGGCCGCGGCCTGGCCCCTGTTGCAGGCCTACGCCCGGAACGCCGAGGACGACCCCGAGCTGCTGCGCAAGACCATCACCGCCGCGGCCATGACCCGGAATCCGGCCGCCCTGCGCGAGGCCCTGGCCCTGGCCCAGCGCCACGGCGCCATCACCCCGGAGATGCTGCTCGACGTTGCGGAGCTGCTGGTGGAGGCGGGCGACCTGGACGGCGCGGCCGCCATGTACGCCCGCTATCTCGCCCGCGTCCCGGGCGACCGCAAGGCCGCCCTGCGCCTGGCCGAGGTCCAGTCCTGGCGCGGCGCTCCGGGCCTGGCCTTCGACGTGCTCGCCGCGCTGCTCCGGTCCCGCCCGGACGACCTGGCCCTGACGCGCACGGCCGCGGCCTACGCCGAGGAGGCCGGGCGCGACGCCGACGCCTTCCGGCTGTACGCCATGTTGTTCCGGGCCGACCCGGGGGACACGGCCGTGCGCGAGGCCTACCTGCGCCTGGCCGAGTGGACCGGCAACGTCCTCGACGCGGCGAAGCTGCTGGCCGAGGACTCCGACCGGGACCCGGGCAGCCTGTCCAAGGCCCGCAAGGCGGCGGACGCCTTCCTGGCGGTGGACCAGCCCCGGCTGGCCCTGCCGTACCTGGAGCGCGCCTTCGGCCTCGACCCCGGCGACGCGGCCCTGCGCCGCTCCCTGGCCGGGACCTACGGGGCCCTGGGCGACGTGGACCGGCAGGCCGCCACCCTGGAGCCCCTGGCCCGGAGCGGGCTGCTCACCGAAGACGAGTCCGTGCTGGTGGCGGGCCGCTTCCTGACCCGGAAGCGGCCCCAGGACGCCCTGGACACCCTGCAACGCTTTGAGGACCGCCATCCGTTGCCCTGGGACGCCGGGACCATGCTGGTGCAGACCTACAGCCTGCTGCACCGCCTCGAAATGACCGACGCGCTCATGCGCCGCCTCAAGGACGACTACGCCGACCTGCCCGGCCGGCTCAACGCCATCGGCGACATGGCCGTCATGTACAAGCAGCTGGACTTCGCCTTTTCCTGCTACGCCGCCGCCCTGAAGGCCGACCCGCGCAACAGCGCGGCCCTCAAGGGCCAGGCGCAGATCTACGCCTGGAACAACGACGCCGACCGCGCCATCCAGAAGTTCGAGGCCTACCTCGTGCGTCGGCCCGGAGACATGGAGGCCCGCTACCAGCTGGGCGAGCTGTACTACGCCAACGACAGAGAGGGTGAGGCCTTCGGTCAGTACAAGAAGACGCTGAAGCTCATTCGAGAGGCCCGGCTGGCCCGACAGCATCCGTCGGCCGGGGAGGGGAGCACGCCATGAAGATTTCCAAGACCCTGACGCGAATCCTGCTCGGCGGCCTGACGGCCCTGCTGTTGCCCGCCCTGGCCCTGGCCCAGGCCCCGCCCGTGGCCGACCTCCCGGACGAGCCCGTGTCCCCGCAGGAGCGGCAGATGGCCCTCATGGAGGCGCGCATCCTGAGCCGCCAGGGCGACCTGCCCAAGAGCCTGGCCCTGTACGAGCAGGAGCGCCGGGAGTATCCGGACGACCAGGAGGTCTACGAGGACTACCTGGAGACCCTGGCGGGCAGCGGCGAGTACGAGCGCCTGTTCTACGAGCTGGAGCGCTTCCGCCGCACCTTCGGCCACACCCCGCGCTCCGAGCGCATCGAGGCCGGGGTGTACGCGGCGCTCGGCCGCCCGCAGTACGGCCTGGACGTCCTGGAGCGCGCCCAGCGCGGCAACCCGAGCGACATGGGCATCTGGTCCGACATCGGCTTCCAGCGCCAGGCCGCCCGCGACGTCAACGGGGCCATCCAGGCCTTTTCCGAGGTGCTCGACCACGACCCGGACAACCAGGCCGCCCGCGAGGCCCTGCACGGCCTGCTGCTGGAGCAGCGGCCCCGGTCCGAGGTCGGGTTCAATTACTACGACCAGGGCCAGGGCGCGGCCACCTCCACAGCCTCCCTGGAGTGCTCCATGCCCGTGGGCGACGACACCCGGCTCTTCACCGAATACGACCAGGTGCACGTGTCCCGGTCCGGCGGCGGGGAGCACCTCGACGCCGACATCGGCGTTCTGGGCGCGCGCCTGGAGCACCGGCCCACCCGCGACCTGACCCTCATGGCCGGAATCCAGCCCTACATCGGCCTGGGCGACGGCCTGGCCCCCATGGCGGGCCTGCGCTACGATCTGGAGGACTACGGCCGGGTCTCCGCCAACTACGCCTACCACCTGCCCTGGTACGACGAGATCCAGGCCGCCGGGCTGCGCGGCAACCAGGACCGGCTGCGCCTGGAGTACGAGCTGCCCTTCCGCCAGGTCTGGACGGCCTACGCCGCCTACGAGCGCGAGAACTACCGCCTGGGCGACGACGACTTCGGCAGCCGCTGGGAGGCCACGGGCAGCCTGTCGCGCCGGGTCTGGGAGAACCCGGACGTCTACCTGACCTACACCTTCCAGCGGGCGGAGTTCAGCAACGACTACGGGGACGGCGTTCCCTTCGAGATGATCCACCGCGAGCTGAGCCACACCGGGACGGTCACGGTGGTCAAGGAGCTGACCGACTGGCTGGAGGCCAGCGTGAGCGGCGGCATCAAGCACGACTACGAACGCCACGTGGAGGCCCTCATGCTCTCGCCGCGGCTGGTGTACCATCCCCTGGCCCGCCTGCGCGTGTCCCTCGGCTGGGACTACTCCAGCGAGTCCGACTCGTCGCTCTCCGGGGAAACCAACAACTATTCCGCCCAGATCGCCTGGACCTGGTAGCTCCATGAGCCTGACGTCCCTGGCCCCGCGCCCCGGCAAGAAATCGCCGACCAGCCTCCTGGTGGAGGTGTTGCTGGGCTTTGCGCTCATCAGCGCGGTGAACATCATCTGGTTCCGCAGCGACCTGGGCTTCCTGGAGGTCTCCCCGCACCCGTACTGGATCCTCGTGCTCCTGCTCTCCGTGCGCTACGGCTTCCTGGCGGGCGTCTTCTGCGGCGTGCTGGCCGCCTCGGTCTGCCTGGGGCTGACGGTCCTGGGGCGGCACGGGACCACCCTGTACGAGCTCTTCCGGATGTTGCTGGGCGAACCGCTGCTGTTCATCCTGGTGGGCGCGGTGCTGGGCGAGATCACCCAGGGGCTGCGCAGCCGCTACGAGGCCCTGCTCACCGAGCACGAGGAGCTCAAGGTCGCCTCCGAAAAGCTCAAGGAGCGGTACGACGCCGTCATCAAGGCCAAGCAGGAGGTGGACACCCGCATCCTGTCCCAGGAGCAGACCCTGTCCACCATGCACGAGACCGCCCACGCCCTGCGCTCCCTCTCCGAGGCGGAGATCTACCCGGCCGCCCTGGAGATGGTGGCCAAGTTCCTCGGCGCGGAGGCCTGCTCCATCTACCTGTTCGACAAGGGCGCTTTGCACCTCAAGGGCGAGCTGGGCGCGGTGACGGGCCACGACCGCCTGCCGGAGCGCCTGCCGGACGAGGGGCTCATGGGCCGGGCCTTCACCGGCGGCAAGGTGGCCTCGGTGAACGTGGCCCTGGAGATGTACGAGAAGGGCGAACTGCCCGACGTCGAGGTGCTCATCAGCGCCCCGCTGGTGACCTCCGGCCGGAAGCCCCTGGGCGTGGTGAACATCGAGCGCCTGCCCTTCCTCAAGTTCAACACCCAGACCATCCGCATGGCCGAGGTCTTCGGCGGCTGGTGCGCCGACGCGCTGGAAAACGCGCTACTCTACACCGACACCAAGTCCAAGACCATCACCGACGACATCACCGGGGCCTACACCATCGGCTACCTGCACTCCCGCCTGGCGGAGGAGTGCGCCCGGGCCCGCCGCTACAAGACGGATCTCGCCTGTATCGTCCTGGACATACTGGGGTATGTGGAATATTCCGAAGACCAGCAGCGGGAGATCCTGACGTCGCTCAGCAACGCCCTCAAGCAGATGCTGCGCAACATTGACCTGCTGTTCTCCGGCGACGAGCCGGGACGGTATTTCCTGTTGATGCCCAACACCCCGCTCGCCGGGGCCAAGGTTGTGGGCGGCAAGATCGTGCAGCTCGTGGCGGAGCTCGGCGGCGTGGGCGTCGTGGAGTCCGGCGGGCTGCCCGTGGCCATGGGCGTCAGCGTCTTCGGGGAGCAGACCATGACCCCCGAGGCCGTCGTCGCCGCCGCCCTGGAGGACCGCAACGGGCAGGCCCCCCCGCCGCCACCCAGCCCAAGGAGTCAGGACGTGGAGCAGGTCCAAGCCGTGCAGCCGCAGGACGCCGGGTTCATCGCCCGGCAGGCGGTATTCGGGCCGGGAAACGGCGTCTGGGGCTATGAGTTGTTCTACCGCCACACCCTGGAGCGCGCCCGGGCCTCGGCCGAGGAGCACCGCCAACTGCTGAGCGTGGCCACCAACTCCTTCCTGAGCCCGCAATGGCGGCAGAGCCCCAATTCCTATCTGCTGGTGACCCTGGATCCGCGCATCTTCGCGGAGGACACCACCGCCATCCTGCCCAAGGAGCGCACGGTGTTCCAGGTGCGCGAGGAGCTGCTGACCTCGGGCGCGCTGCGCCTCTACCTCGCCCGCCTGCGCGAGGAGAACCACCGCATCGCCTTTACGGATTTTTCCGGCAAAACCACCGACCCGGAGGTGCTGGGCTTGGCGAACATCGTGGCCGTGGACATGTTGCGTGCGGACCGGGAGGACCTGCTGCGCCAGGCCGTGCAGTTGAAACAGCGCTTCCCCGACCTGGAGATCCTGGCCAAGAAGGTCGAGAACGCGGAGCTTTACGCCCTGGCCAAGCGCGCGGGCTGCACCCTGTTCCAGGGCTTCTTCTTCCAGAAGCCGGAGCGGATTTCCGGCAAGACCATCTCCGCGGGCCAGCTCGCCAGCCTGGGCATCCTGAGCCTGGTGGAGCAGCCGGACCCGGACATCAAGCAGCTGGCGGCGGCCATCCAGAAGGACGTGTCCCTGAGCTTCCGCCTGCTCAAGTTCCTCAATTCGCCCTATTTCGGCTTCGCCCGCGAGGTCTCGTCCATCCGGGACGCCATCATCCTGGCCGGGCTGCAGCCCATGCGCACCTGGCTCCGGCTCATGCTCATCACGGACGTGACCCCCAAGGACAAGCCCAACGAGCTGGTGTTCCTCTCCGCCCAGCGCGGGCGCTTCCTGGAGCTGGTGGCCCGGCGCGCCCTGAGCCCCGGCGGCGGCGCGGTCGACGCCGAGCGCCTCCAGATGCTCGGGCTGTTCTCCCTGCTGGACAGCATCTTCGACATGCCCATGGAGGAGGTGGTGGTCTCCCTGCCCCTGGACGCCGAGCTCAAGGACACCCTGTGCCGCCGTCCCACGGCGCTGTCGCCCTGGGTCGATCTGATGGTGCGCTTCGAACGGGCGCAGTGGGGCGGGCTTTCCGACGCCATGGCCGCCCTGGGCGCGGACCCGGTGCAGGTGGCCGCCTGCTACTGCGAGTCCATGGGCTGGGCCAATTCCGTGTTCAGCTATCTGAACTGACGGGGCAGGGTTCGGGGGCCTCGTCGGCGCGGTGCTCCACCAGGGGCCGGTACCAGGCGATGGTGCGGGCCAGCCCCACGCTCAGCACCGTGGCCGGACGCCAGTCGCTCTGGCCGGTGATGGCCGCGATGTCCGCCACAGAGTGCACGATGTCGCCCTCGCGTGAGGGGTAGAACAGGCACACCGGCGGCTCCTGCTCGGGCTTCTGGCAGAAATTCATCAGGATCGAGTTGGGCTTGTCCGTGAGGATGAGCACCATGCGCGCCAGCGCCACGATGCTGAGCGCCTTGCCCGTGCCCACGTTGAACACGCCGCAGGGCAGCCCCTGCCCCGGCGCCAGCCCCGCCGCATACAGGTACGACTGCACCACGTCGTGCACGTACACGAAGTCCCGCGTCTGCTCCCCGTCGCCGAAGATGGTCAGGGGGTCCCCGGCCAGGGCCTGGGACATGAACTTGGAGATGACCCCGCTGTACGGGCTCGACGGGTCCTGCCGCGGGCCGAAGATGTTGAAGAAGCGCAGGGACACGCCGATGTCGCTGCGCGAGACCAGGCGCGAGGAGAGGTACTTGGCCCGGCCGTAGGGGCTGAGCTGCACGGTCTCGTCCGTGGCGTAGACCTCGCGCACGGGCATGCGCTCCTCCGCGCCGTATTCGGCCGCGCTCCCGGCGAAGACGAAGCGCGCCGCCCCGGCGACGCGGGC
>JBFWIY010000171.1:0-6386 GCA_050255855.1 Desulfovibrionaceae bacterium | reverse complement strand
GGAGAGCAGGTGCACCACGATGGGCACGTCCGGGTGGCCGCGGTGCAGGCGCTCGAAGAGCGGGGCGCGGCCCGAGCGCGGGGCGTCCGGGTCCAGCACGATGGCGTCGGGCCGGTCGCGCCCGGCGCTCAGCAGGGCCTCGCCCTCGTCGCGCGCGGTCTGCACCTCGAACCCGAGGCGCGCGAATTCGCGCCGCAGGAATTCCCGCACGTTGCGGTTGCGGTCCACCACGAGCAGATGGGGTTTTGCGCCGTCCATGTCCTTGCCTGCGGGCCCGGTCGCCACGGGGCCCTGGGGACATGCAGGCAAGGGGCGTGCCAGTTTTCGGCCCGGGGGCGGCCTTTCGGCGCTTCGCCCGCCGCCGCGCCAACCCCGCGCCAAACCAGTCCAATCGCCGCCGCCGGAACGGGCCGGAACGGGCCGGGGCGCGGACCGGGGCGGGGCGCGGCCGCGAGGGGTGTCAGGTTTCTTTACGGTTCGTCAAGCCCCGCCGGACGGGGCCCGGCGGCGGAACGTGGGGCGTGGGGGGGATGGAGCGGCGGGGGCGGCGCGCTTCGGCCGCGGCCCGGGCTCAGCTTACCGAGACGTCCACCTTCAGGCCGTAGCGCTCGATGCGCGCCAGCAGGGTGGGGCGCGAGATGCCCAGCAGCCGGGCGGCCCGGGTGCGGTTGCCCGCGGTGAGGGACAGGGCCTCCTGGATGACCAGCCGTCCGGCCTGGTCCATGAGGGTCTCGAAGGCCCCTTCGGCCCCCTCCGCCCCGGCGGCCAGGGCGGCCCGGGCCCAGCGGCGCAGGGCGGCCTCGGCCTCCCGGTCCGGTCCCGCGTCCGGCCCGGCGTCCGGTCCGGTACTCGATCCGGTCCCCGCGGCGTGGCGCCCGGCCCCGGGCTCGGCTCCGGCGTGGAGTCCGGTCCCTCCGCCCTGGGCGGACACGGCCTCGGCCACATCCGCCGCGTCGATGGGCCCGCCGCGGTTGAAGATGAGGGCCTTGTGCACGGCGTTGGCCAGTTCGCGCACGTTGCCGGGCCAGGGCTGCTCCTGGAGCAGGCGCACGGCCTCGCCGGTCAGCCCCGGGGACTTGATCCCCTGCTCGCGCGCGAACCGGACCAGGAAGAATTCCGCCAGGGGGGCGATGTCCTCGCGCCGGGCGCGCAGGGGGGGCAGGGTGAGCATCACCACCTTGAGCCGGTAGTAGAGGTCCTCGCGGAACCCGCCGTCGGCCACGGCGGCCTCCAGGTCCCGGTTGGTGGCGGCCAGGATGCGCACGTCCACCGGGATCTGGCTGCGGCCGCCCAGGCGCTCGATCTTTTTTTCCTGGAGCAGGCGCAGGAGCTTGCCCTGGATGGCCAGCGGCATGTCCCCGATCTCGTCCAGGAACAGGGTGCCGTGGTTGGCCTGCTCCACCTTGCCCACGCGCCGGGCGTCGGCCCCGGTGAAGGCCCCCTTTTCATAGCCGAACAGCTCGCTCTCCAGCAGGGTCTCGGGGATGGCCACGCAGTTGATGACCAGGAAGGGTTTGTCCGCCCGGGCGCTGTGCTGGTAGATGGCCCGGGCCACCAGCTCCTTGCCCGTGCCGGACTCGCCGCGCACCAGCACGGTGGCGTCCGTGGCGGCCACGCGGCCGATGGCCTTGTAGACCTCGTGCATGGCCCGGCTGCGCCCGATGAGGGCGTCCGACGGGGCGTCGGCCGGGGCGTCGGCCGGGGCCCCGCCCGGGGCGCGCTCCGGGTTCACGGCCACGCTCTGGCGCATGAGCCGGGCGGCCTCCAGGGCCCGGCCGGTGAGGGCCAGGAACTCCGGGATGTCGAAGGGCTTGAGCACGTAGTCGAAGGCCCCGAGCTTGGTGGCCCGGATGGCCCCCTCCATGTCCCCGTAGGCCGTGACGATGATGACCACCAGCTTGGGGTCCACTTGGCGCATGGCCTCGAAGGTCTCGATGCCGTCCATGCCCGGCATGCGCACGTCCATGATGACCAGGTCCGGGGACCCGGCGCGCACCACGGCCAGCCCGGCCTCGCCCGAGGCTGCGGAGCGCACCTCGTGGCCCTCGCCCGCCAGCAGCTTCTCGAAGCTCGAACGCAGTTGGGGGTCGTCGTCCACGATGAGGATGCGGGCCATCTAGAAGCGCTCCCGGGGCAGGGGGAAGGCCAGCAGGAACACCGCGCCGTAGCCCTCGCGGTCGATGAGGCGCAGGCACCCGCCGTGCTCCTCCATGACCCGGGCGGCGATGGGCAGCCCGAGGCCCGTGCCTTCTTCTTTCGTGGAATAGAAGGGCTGGAAGATGTCCGCGCGGATGGCCTCGGGGATGCCCGGGCCGGAGTCCGAAATCTTGAGCCAGGCGCACAGGCCCATGCCCTCCACCACGCCCCGGCCGCCCTCGACGAGGATCTGTCCGGCCGCGCCCATGGCCTCGCAGGCGTTGAGGATCAGGTTGACCAGGGCCTCCTTGAGCTGGTCCGGGTCCAGCTCCACCTCGGGCAGGGGGTTCAGCCCCTCCACGCGCACGGCCACCTGGCCGGAGTCCAGCCGGTGGCGCAGCAGCTCCAGGGTCTGGTCCACCACGGCCGAGGGGCTCATGGAGAGCTTCTCCAGCTTGGGCCGCCGGGCGAACTCCAGGAAGTTGCGGATGATGGTGTCCAGGTGCTTGATCTCCTCGCCGATGACGTCGAAGTCCTCCTTCTGCGTCTCGTTGAGGGCCAGGCTGCGCTCCAGGGAGAACAGGCGCATCTTCACCGAGGTGAAGGGGTTGCGGATGGAGTGGGCCACGCCCGCGGCCAGCTTGCCCACCAGGGCCAGCTTCTCGGCCTGCTTGATCTGCTCGCGGCTCTCCACCAGCTGCGAGTAGGCCTGGTCCATGTCGTGCTCCAGGTCGCGCATGCGCAGGCGCAGGGCGATGATCTCGTCGTTCTTCACCGGGCTCTTGCCGTCGTCCACGCTCATGGCCAGGCGGCGGATGGGCTCCAGCACCTGGCGCAGCAGCACCCAGCCCAGGAGCAGGGCCAGGAAGAAGGTCAGGGGGAACACCGTCCAGTAGAAGGCCAGGGTGATGCGGGTCTGGTCCTGGTAGGTGGCCGCGGCCTTGCGGATGCTCTTCTCGTGCAGGTCGCGGTACTCCTCGCCCAGGGCCAGGGTGTCCTCGAACTGGCGGTGGGCCTCCCAGTTCAGGTCCAGGGCCTCGGCGTCGCGGCCCGCGGCGTGGGCGTCGGCGGCCAGGTCGCGGAAGTGGGCGTAGCGCAGGTATTCGCTCTCCACCTTGTTGAGCACCACGCGCTCCACGTCCTGCTGGATGTTCTGCCGGGCGCGGGCCAGCCACTGCTCGAAGCGGCGCTGGTGGAGCTGCACCTGGGAGAGCAGCCCGGGGTCGCCGGTGAGCACGTAGAAGGTGGCGTAGCCCTTCTGCATGACCAGCTCGCTCTCCAGGCCCTGGATGGCGGTGAGGGCGGGCAGGTCGCGGCCGGTCATGGCCGAGAGCACCACGTCCATGCGGTAGGTGCTCCAGATGCTGACCACGGCCCACATGATGGACACGGCCACCAGGGCCAGCAGGGGGACCAGGATCTTGACCCGCAGGCTGGCCCGGGCGCGGCGGAAGCGCAGGGGCCCGGCCTCCAGCCCGGGGTCGGGCGAGGAGCGGTTCAGGCTGGGGTTGCTGATGCCGAGGCGCAGGTCGGGCATGGGGCGCAGTATTGCAGGGTCGGGGTCGGGGCGCAAGACCTTGCGGCGCTTCGGGCCCGGGGCGCGGGGGCCGAAAAAAGGGCCGGGCGGCATGCGCCGCCCGGCCCGGTCAGGGTCGCCCGCCCTCGGGCTAGTGCGAGAGCTTCAGGCCCCAGCCTTCAAACATGAACATGATGGCGTAGCCATACCACATGGTATAGATGACGTAGAAGATCAAGGAGAAGCTCACCACGCCCCAGCGGTCGGTGATGTGCTCGGGCACGATCTTGTAATAGTTGTACGAGGTCTCCACGCCCTTGGCCAGCACCGTGCCCAGGGTCTTGGACGCATCGAAGAGCTTCTGCTTGGTCAGGCTCTTGTCCGCGCCCTTGAGGGCCACGTACCAGTTGTACATGGCCAGGCGCTCGTCGTAGCCGTACCGGCCGGAGAGCGACGCGCCGTCGTTGTGGTACATGGCGTCGGAGTCGGCCACGGCCTCGGCCAGGATCTTGCCCAGGGAGCCGGACACGGTGACCTTCTCGGCGTCGGTGGAGACCTCCACCCCCGCGCCGGCGAAGAGCGGGATCATCTGCGCGGCCTGCTCGGGGTTCTCGGCCTTGAACTCCAGGGTCACGACCTTGTCCGCCAGGGGCTCCACGAGCTTCTGCAGGGCCGGGGTGGAGTAGGCCGAGCCCTTGGAGATGGAGTTGTAGAGGTTGTCCATGTAGTCCATGCCGTTCTTGCCGTTGAACACCGGCATGAAGAAGATGACCAGGACCACGATGAAGGCGGCCATCATGCCCAGGCCGAGGCCGAATTCTTTCTTGTTGGCAATCATGGTGTTACGCCTCCTGACCCTTGAGCACCTTGATGTTCTTGAGGAAGGTCCCGAAGACCCACACGCCGAACCCGCCGATGACGATGAAGAACAGGTAGATGCCGATCTTGTCCAGGATCATGGTGGTGTCGCGGCTGATGGGCAGGATGTCCATGGCGCGCAGCTTTTCGGGCAGGGCGAAGATCCGGTTGGCGAAGCCGGCCATGACGGCCAGGGCGTAGAACCCGCGGATGGTGATGCCCTTGACCACCTTGGTGACCATGGCGCCCACCTGGATGCCGAACAGCGAGCCGAGCAGCATGCCCATGGCCAGGGTGTAGAAGATGAAGCCGTAGATGGCGTACTGGCTGATGGAGGCGTAGCCCGCGGTGAACACGATCTGGAAGATGTCCGTGCCCACGGTGGTCATGGAGGAGACGCCCAGGCCGTACACGAAGATGGGGAAGGTCAGGAAGCCGCCGCCCACGCCCATGATGCCGGCGGTGAGGCCGACGAGGGCGCCGGAGATGACCAGGAACAGCCAGGAGATGCGGCGTCCGCCGGGCTCCAGCTCTTCGTCGAACTTGATCATGGGCGGGATGTTCATGCCCTGGAGCTTGCGGGGCAGGCCGCCCAGCTCCGCGCCCTCGTCCTTGCCGCCGTGGGCGCCGTGGTCCGCCGCGCCGGCGGCCATCTTTTTGCGCGCGCTCAGGAAGTCGATGAGGGCGTAGATGCCCAGGAAGCCGAGCATCAGGGAGTAGATGGTGGTGATGAAGGCGTCGGAGAGCACCGGGTTGAGCTGGTAGAGGAAGCGGTTCAGGAGTCCGCCGCCCGTGGCCCCGAGGATGGCGCCGAGCAGGAAGACCAGGGCCAGGCCCACGTTGACGTTGCCCAGCTTCTTGTGGATGGCCGAGCCCATGATGGCCTTGGCGAAGATGTGGAACAGGTCGGTGCCCACGGCCAGGATGCCCTTGATGCCCGCGCTCATGAGGGCCGGGGCGATGATGAAGCCGCCGCCCGCGCCGATGCAGCCGGTGATGAACCCGGCCATGACGCCGATGGCGATGGAGACCAGGAAAATATCGATGGAGTAGAAGGCCGGGCTGTAGGCCTTCTTGCCGCCCAGGAAGTGGGGCAGGGCGTCGGCCACCTGGTCGGCGTAGGCCATGCCGAGCAGGAAGATGGGAATGATGAGCAGGGCCAGGATCATGAGCCGCTTGCGGCTGCCCATGATGGTGCTGGTCATGTCCATTTCCCATTTGGCGTGGGCCCTGGACCCGGCCAGCATGAGCTGCGCGAAGTCTTTGAAGAAACGCATTGCCTCAGTCTCCTTGTGCGGTTGCTGGTTCTTCGGAAGGAACGTCCATAACCCCCACGACGGGCGCGTGCCCGCGCCGCCGGTGTCCACGCGCATTCCCGGGCCTGTCTGGCGTCGGGAGAACAACGAGAGGTAGTCGTGTGCGGGGGGGCTGACCTGTTGGACCGTGTTTAAACATGGCCTGCCTCCCGTTGTTCATCCCGACGTCGACCGATTTGGCCGCCGGACCGCCCCCGAGGGGGCCGGAACCGCGATGGGCCGGTACGAGCCCCTTGTTCTACAACAACCATGCCAATGAGAAATCGCGCCACGGATTCGTAACCTGCCGGAAACAATGCCCGCCGCCGCGCAAGATCGCGGCCCGGGGCGGGCGGGGGCGGGGGATGGTGTCAGGATTTTTTACACCTCGTAAAACCCCTGGCCGGGGAGGCCGGGTCCGGAGGCCGGGCCGGAACCGGGTCCGGAACGAGGTCGGAAGGGGGGGCGGAAAAGGAGACGGGGAGGCGGGACGGGGGGGTTAGTTGCGGCGCGAGGCGTTCAGCATGGCGTGGAACAGGGTCTGGACATAGCGGCCCGAGATCACGTCCGGCAGGGCGAAG
>JBFWIY010000170.1:0-6395 GCA_050255855.1 Desulfovibrionaceae bacterium | reverse complement strand
GCATCGTTTTCCCAAAAATCATCCGCGCGTTTGCATTCAAGTCCAGCATGCTTGGCAGTGAGTTGGATAGTTTCGTAAACCTTATCAAATCCAGCATGAAACGGCATCATCGCGGATGCCATCGTAGGATCGATATCCTCATGCGTGGGAATCTGAAAAACCAAGGGGCGCTGCCGCACTGGACTGGCGATTCGGTATAATGCACGATAAAGATCAACATCTTTTACGGCCCAATGATTCCGAGAAAATTCAAACTTGTTACTAATGCCAAATAAAGACTGGTTGGAAAATACCGTATTGTTCTTCAACGGCTGGGCATACGTATCAAAAGAATATTCAAAAACGATTTCCCCCCCTAGGATATGAGCTTCATTAATCCGACCGACATGTGCCGTTTCCTCTCGGGTTCCTTCCTGCATAAATAAACACGGAAGCTTACTAAGCCGATCAATAGCCGGAGCGAGCTTCTGCCTGAACTGGTTCGCAATATGCGCCTCAGTATGTTCAAAAACCCGGTCGATTGAAATGGAACCTTGATCGCCATCCCAATCACATGAGATCATTATAAGATTGAACATACCACTCCCCCCTCGACTTTCTTCACTTTTAACTTGCTGTTTGAACTAAGAAAATGGATATAAAGTTGGCGGAGAGGGAGGGATTTGAACCCCCGGGAGGCTTGCACCCCCTGCGGTTTTCAAGACCGCCGCGATCGACCGGACTCTGCCACCTCTCCGCGCTGTTCCTGGGCCGTGCGGGCCGGGTGCCCCTAGTTCACCCAGTTGCGCGGCCGTGTCAACCGGACGGACCGCGACTTTTGGGAAAATGAAGGATTCTGGTCGATCCGGCCGCTCCGGACCGGGCAGGCCGCCCGCCGGAGGGGCAGAACCATCCCGGGCCGAAACCGCGCCCCCGGAGCGCCCGGGCCCCCACCCGGCGCGCCCGCCGGACCGCCCCGCCCGCCGCCCCGCCTGATGATTCGACCCGCCGGACCGCCCCTGTCCACTGGGCCACTCCGCCCAGCGGCTCGTCAGCCCCCCCCCCCGCCCGCCGCCCCGCCCCTCTCGCGGCTGGTTGACTTTCATTCTCAATCTGCGTAGCGGTGCGTAGACTTGAACCGGCGTTGGACAACCCCGCGAGAACCATGAAGACGGCGCTCCAGATCTTCACCGAATACCTGGCCGACCACCAGCTCAAGATGACCCAGCAGCGCCGGGCCATCCTGGACACCTTCCTGGCCGTCACCGGCCACGTCTCCAGCGAAGACCTCTACGAGCGCGTCAAGGCCAGGGACGCCAGCATCGGCCAGGCCACGGTCTACCGCACCCTCAAGCTCCTGGCCGACTCCGGCCTGGCCTCCTGCGTCAGCTTCGGCGACGGCGTGACCCGCTACGAACCCCTCTGGGGCCAGGAGCACCACGACCACCTCATCTGCGAGGCCTGCGGCCGGAACCTGGAAATCCTGGACGAACGCATCGAGATTCTTCAGGAAGAGCTGGCCGAGCACTACGGCTTCACCCTCTCCCACCACAAGATGTACCTGTACGGGCTGTGCCCCGACTGCCGGAAAAAGGCCGACGCCTGACCCCGGCCTGACCCGCCGCCCCGCCGCTCGCGGGCCCGCCCCGGCCCGATCCCGTTTTCCGGATGTTCCGATCCGCCCCGGCCCCCGGGCGTCAGTCCTCGCGCGTCTCCAGGTCCACCTTGGGCCGCTCGGGCTTCTTTTCGGGCCGGATGCGGTGCAGCAGGTCGGCCACGGGCTTGACCGAGTCGTAGACCGGGGTCCACTCCACCTGACGGCTGGCCGTGCGCGCGGCCTCGGCGATGAACTCCAGGCCCAGGCCCACCGAACGGTCGTCCAGGCGGAAGACGCTGCGCACCGCGGCCAGCACCAGGAACTTGTGGAACCGCTTGTTGGCCGGGTCCATGACCGTGAGCTCCACCACCAGATCGGTATTGAGCTTGGGGGTCTGCTCCGGATGCTTCACGGCCAGGTTCAGGCGCAGGCCGCCCTCGGAGATGTTCACCACCCGGGAGACCGGCTTCCAGGTGACGTCCGGCCTGGGCTCCTCGCTCTCGAAGTCGGGCTTGGCCATGAGGAAGGTGGCCTTCTTGGCCCCGTCCCAGATGCGGAAACGCACCGCCTCGGGCCGGGCCAGGCGCATGCGCTTGTGCCGCCGCCGGGCGGAATAGATGTAATGGTCCGGGGTGAGCACCACCAGCTCGCCGAGCCGCCCCTCGCGGGTCGAGGTCCGGCGCACGAAGGTATAGAAGGAGTTGAGCTTTTGCCCGCCGAACCGGAACGGTCGGGTGCGCAGCAGCACCCGCTTGTTCATCAGGTTGCGCCGCCAGCTCGCGGGCACGTCGTCCAGCACGGCCAGCTTGAAGCGGCCGAGGCCGTGCTCCACCAGGTTCACCCGGAAGAGCAGCCGGTTGCTGCGCTGGCCGGGCAGGAACACGTCCAGGGGCAGGCGGCGGTCCCGCAGGTGGGCCGCCACGCGGACCCGGGCGTCGTGCTGGAAGATCTGGTTCCACTGGCGACGGGCGAAGAAGATGAGGAGATGGCGCAATTGCCAGACCACCACGCCCACCAGCAACGGGATCATGGCCAGGGCCAGCCAGAGGAGCATCGTGAGCATGAGATTCGAGGAATACCCACGCTCGAACGACGACTGGATGGCCTTGAGAAAATCCGCCTGTGCGGTGAAGTACAGCATGCCCACGTCCAGCGTTCGAGACCGTCTCAGAACCGGACCCGCTCCTCATCGACCGGGTCCGCGCCGATCCCCCCGAGCGCCCTCTTCGCCCGATACAAGTCGTATTAGGGGAAATACCCCCAAAACGCCAGCCGAAAACCCTCTCGGCCAAAAGATCACGCCGGCTTCGGATCGCCCTCGGCCAGCCGCTCCAGGGCCAGCACCGCCACGGCCCCGACCAGGGCCAGCCCCACGGCCAGCCAGAACCCCGTCCCCCAGTCCGGCGGCAGGACATTGGCCTCCCGCAGCACAAAGACCTTGCCCGCCACCTCGCGCGTCTGAAGGACCTCCTTCCACGGCCAGATCTTGCGCATGGCCCCGGCCATGAACCCGGTCAGCAGCGCCATCATGGGCCGGTGGAAGCGGACCAGCAGCCAGCCCAGCAGGCGCGAGAAGGCCGCGATGCCCAGCCCGGCCCCGGACAGGAACACCGCCAGGACCAGCAGGTTGCCGTGGTCGAAGGGCGCGCGCAGGGCGGCCATGACGAACTCGTACTTGCCGATGAGCAGCAGGATGTACGAGCCGCTGATGCCGGGCAGGATCATGGCGCAGATGGCCAGGGCCCCGGACAGGAACACGAACCACAGGGCGTCCGGGGTGGTCACCGGGATGAGCCCCACCAGGACCCAGCTCCCCACGCCGCCCAGGACCGCCCAGCCCCAGGCCCCGGCGGTCCAGCGGTCCACCCGCCGCCCCACCACCCAGATGGAGGCGGCGATGAGCCCGAAGAAGAGCGCCCAGGTGGGCGCGGGATGCACGGTGAGCAGCCAGTGCATGAGCCGGGCCACGCTGACCACGGCCAGGCCCAGGCCCAGCAGCAGGGAGAGCAGAAAGCGCAGGTGCACCCGGGCCAGGGCCCCGGGGACATCCAGCCGCGCCAGGCGGCCCAGGGCCCCGGCGTCGAAGGAGCGGATGGCCGCCAGCAGGTCGTCGTAGATGCCGGTGATGAAGGCGATGGTGCCGCCGGACACGCCGGGGACCACGTCCGCCGCGCCCATGCAGAAGCCCTTGAGGCCGAGCAGCCCGGCCTCGCGGACCCGGCGCGGGCCGGGCGAGGCCATCCAGGCCTGGGTGAGCCGCATTCCGCCCTCCGTGCCTTGTCCGGCCGCGGCATGCGGACCGGCATGCGCACCCTATGCGAGCCCCGGGCCGGGCGTCAAGGCGCGGCCCGGGCGGCGAGGCGACGATGCGGAAACGATTTCGGGATGATGCCGCACCCGGCCGCGGGGACCGGCCAGGGGAGGCCGGGAGGAAAGGGAAGGGAGCGGGGCGGGATCAGGGACCGGGGGATCAGGAACCGGGCGGGACCGGGGAGCCGCCCCGCGGGCCGGGGCTCAGGCGGACAGGGGCAGGCTCAGGCGCAGCCGGGCCGCGCCGCGCACCACGGAGACCTCCAGCCCGCCCTGGACCAGCTCCAGCACCTCCTCCACCCCGCTCTCCACCAGGCGGCGGTGCAGGCCGCCGTGCCCGCCCCCGTGCGGGGCCCGGAGCACAAGGCTCGCCTGGCGCGCGCCCACGTTGAGGCGCAGGTCCAGGTCCGCCTCCGGAAGCCCCGCCGCGCCGCCGGGAGTCTGGCGCAGGGCCTCCAGGGCGGCGGCCGCGGCATAGAGCAGCACGCGCCGCTCCAGCCCGCCCAGGCGCTCCCGGCCCGGGCCCAGGCGCAGGCGCGCCCGGCCGCCCGTGTCCCGGCGGTGGCGGGCCACCAGCCGCCGCAGCCCCACGGCCAGCTCCTCGCTCCCGGCGGACTCCAGGCGCAGCAGGTCCAGCAGGCCGTCCAGGGCCTTCCAGGCCCCGCCCACCAGGGCCGCCGGACCACCCGTCCGGCCCCCCGTCCGGGCAACCGTCCGGCCACCCATCGGGCCGCCCGCCCCCTCCGGGGCCGCCTCGGCGTCGGCCCGGAAGTCCGGCCCGTTGGACCGCGCCGGGGCCCGGACCCCGTCCTTGTCGGAAAACAGCAGCTGGCAGGTGCGCAGGCCCGGGGCCACCTCGCGGGACAGGCGGCGGCCCACCTCGCCGCAGACCTCCTCCCGCACGGCCAGCAGGCGCAGGGAGAGCAGGCGCAGCCGCCCGCGCAGGCGGGCCTCCTCGCCCGCGGGCCGCTCCAGGCTCACCAGGCAGAACACGCCGTCCAGGCGCACGGGGACGGCCCGGTACTCCATCTCCACGCCGCCCCGCCAGCGATAGCGCCCGGTCAGGGGCAGCCCCCCCGACGCCGCGGCCAGCAGCCGGGGCAGGGCCCGGCCGTGCTGCTGCAGGCGGTCCAGGGCCCCGGGGGCGGACAATTCGGCCCGCCCCCGGCCGGACA
Source organism: Desulfovibrionaceae bacterium (assembly GCA_050255855.1). GTDB lineage: Bacteria > Desulfobacterota > Desulfovibrionia > Desulfovibrionales > Desulfovibrionaceae. The sequence goes on along the minus strand of JBFWIY010000170.1, from coordinate 1,334 downwards.
GGCGCACAAAGGCTTCGTTGCAGTCGGCCAGCACGCGCGCCGGGCCCGCCGGGTCCACCCGGCAGACGCTCACGGCCACCCCGACCTGCTGCAACACGGCGAGCATCTCGGGCCACGCCAGGCCTTCGAACCCGTTCCGACCGTTGCCGCCGCCCCCCATCCGTCCCTGCCGCATGTGTGCTCCTCTCGAAAAACCGATAGTGGACAAGCGGATAAAATGCAACAGGAACATATCGTATATCCTATCGATCTTGCCAACACCGCCGCTTTGCTGCACGGTGCCGGAAGCCCCAACCCATCGGAGGAAGCCATGCCCCTGCGCCTGATCTGGTCCCACGGCAAGGACGCCGTCCCCTGGGGCGCCAAGAGCCAAGCCCTGGCCCAACGCGCCCGCACCTTCGGCCTCGAACTGGAGGCCCCGGACTACACGAGCACCCAGGACCCGGACCGCCGGGTGGAGATGCTGCTGGACCTCCTGGCCGGAGCGACCGGGCCGGTGCTGCTGGCCGGTTCGAGCATGGGGGGATACGTCTCGGCCGCCACGGCCCTGCGGCGACCCGTGGCCGGGCTCTTCCTGCTGGCCCCGGCCCTGTACCTGGAGGGCTACGCCGTGCAGGACTTCAGCGCCCTGTCCTGCCCCGTGGCCGCGATCCACGGCTGGCGGGACGACGTGGTGCCCGTGGAGCACTCCATCCGCTTCGCGCGCAGGCTCGGGGCCCGGCTGCTCCTGCTGGAGGCCGGGCACCGCATGACCGAGCAGGCCGAAACCGTGGCGGACGCCTACGCCCGCTTCCTGGCCGAGCGGCTGGACGAGCAACAGGACAATAAGGGATAGCCCCGGCGACGGGCCCGCTGCGGACCCAAATGCGAGGGCGAACGCGCGGCCGAACGCACGGCCGAACCGCGGGGGGCCGGGGCCCTAGCCCACCACCAGCTCCACCCCGGGCTCCGGGGCCAGCCCCAGGGCTTCGAGCATGATGGGCACCTGGTAGAAATCGCGCACGTTGACCACGCTGAAGTTGGGGTGGGCCGCCGGGTCGCCGTCCAGGAGCTTCTCCAGGCACCAGGCCCCCAGGGCCAGGCCGAAGTCCAGCACCAGCACGGGCAGGCCATCGCGCTCCGAGGCCTCGAAGAGCCGGCGGATCCCGTTCGTCTCCAGGGTCCGGCAGCCCAGATACACCACCGGCGCGCGGCTCGCCCCGCGCCAGCCCAGGATGTCCTCCACCATGCGGTTCTTGCGGATGCGCAGCCGCCCGCCCTCGCCCCCTCCGGCCTCCACGTAGGGGCCGGAGAGCCGCCAGGCCGTGCGCTCCAGGCCGGCGGGAAAGACCCGG
>JBFWIY010000169.1:0-6427 GCA_050255855.1 Desulfovibrionaceae bacterium | reverse complement strand
TACTTCTTCTTCAACCAGGCCATCATGTCCCGCAGCTTCTTGCCCACCGCCTCGATGGGATGGTTGGCGTTGATGCGGCGCAGGGCCTTGAAGCGGGGGGAGCCGGCGTTCATGTCCACGATGAACTCGTTGGCGAAATCGCCCTGCTGGATCTCCTTCAGGATCTGCTTCATGGCCGCACGGGACTGCTCGTTCACCACGCGCGGGCCGCGGGTGTAGTCGCCGTACTCCGCCGTGTCCGAGATGCTGTAGCGCATGCGCGCCAGGCCGCCCTCGTACATCAGGTCCACGATCAATTTCAGCTCGTGCAGGCACTCGAAGTAGGCCACCTCGGGCTGATACCCGGCCTCCACCAGGGTCTCCCAGCCGGCCTTGGTCAGCTCGCTCAGGCCGCCGCAGAGCACCGCCTGCTCGCCGAACAGGTCCGTCTCGGTCTCCTCCTTGAAGGTGGTCTCGATGACGCCCGAACGGGTCGCGCCGATGCCCTTGGCGTAGGCCAGGGCCAGATCCTTGGCCTGGCCCGTGGCGTCCTGGTACACGGCGTACAGGGCCGGGACCGCGCCGCCCTCGGTGTAGGTCCGGCGGACCAGATGGCCCGGGCCCTTGGGCGCGATCATGATGACGTCGATGTCCTTGGGCGGGACGATGCCGCCGAAGTGGATGTTGAACCCGTGGGCGAAGGCCACGGCCTTGCCCGGCTTCAGGCCGGGGAGGATGTCCTCGCGGAAAACCTTGGCCTGGTGCTGGTCGGGCAGCAGGATCATGATGAGATCCGCAGCCTTGGCCGCGTCGGCCGCGCTCATGGGCTCGAAGCCGTGCTCCTTGGCCAGGTCGTAGTTGGGACCGCCGGGACGCTGGCCCACCACGACCTTCACGCCCGAGTCGCGCAGGTTCTGGGCGTGGGCGTGGCCCTGGCTGCCGTAGCCGATGATGGCCACGGTCTTGTCCTTCAGGTACTTGAGATCAGCGTCGCTTTCGTAAAAAACTTTCATGTCCGCTCCTTGATGTCTTGGTCGTCCCGGCGGCGCGCGATCCCCGGAGACACCGCAGACCGCCCCGCTGCGGGGCGGCCCCGGGCCCTCGGGCCTCGGCGCGGCCGGACCCGGGGGAACCTCGTCCCCCGGCGGCCGGTTTCACGTATTAGTTCTGCTTGGCCCGCTTGAGCGCCACCGCGCCGGTCCGGGCGATCTCCTTGATGCCGAACCGCGTCAGCAGGTCCAGGATGGCCTCGATCTTGCCCCGGTCGCCCGTGACCTCGATGGTCAGCTCGTCCAGGGACACGTCCACCACCTTGCACCGGAAGATGTCCACGATGCGGAGGATCTCCGCGCGCTTCTGCCCCTCGGCGTTGACCTTGATGAGGGCCATCTCGCGCTCCACCGAGTGCACCTCGGTGAGGTCGCGGACCTTGATGACCGTCACCAGCTTGCGCAGCTGCTTGACGATCTGCTCGACGATCTGCTCGTCGCCGTTGGTGGTCAAGGTCATGCGCGACACGCCCGGCTCGTGGGTCGGGGCCACGTTGAGCGAGTCGATGTTGAAGCCGCGGCCGCTGAACAGCCCCGCCACGCGGGAGAGCACGCCAGGTTCGTTTTCCACGATCACGGTGAGTACGTGCAGCATGAAAAACCTCCTAGACGAGCAGCATCTCGGTCAGCGAAGCGCCGGCCGGGACCATGGGGTAGACGTTCTCTTCGCGGGACACGCGCACGTCCACGACGACCGGCCCGGGCTGGGCGAAGGCCTTCTTGAGCGTGGCCGTCACATCCTTCTTCTCGGTGATCCGGAAGCCCGTGGCCCCGTAGGCCTCGGCCAGCTTCACGAAGTCCGGCTGGGCGTCCATGCAGGTGGCGCAGTAGTTCTTCTCGTAGAAGAGCTCCTGCCACTGCCGGACCATGCCCAGGTAGGCGTTGTTCAGGATGACGATCTTCACCGGCAGGCGGTTGCAGACCACGGTGGCCAGCTCCTGGATGTTCATCTGGATGGAGCCGTCGCCCGCGATGTCGATGACCAGCTTGTCCGGGAAGGCCTTCTGCGCGCCCATGGCGGCCGGGAAGCCGTAGCCCATGGTGCCGAGCCCGCCCGAGGTGAGCAGCGTGTTGGGGCGCTTGAACTTGTAGAACTGGGCGGCCCACATCTGGTTCTGCCCCACCTCGGTGGCGATGATGGCGTCGCCCTTGGTGAGTTCGTAGATCTGCTCCACCACGTACTGCGGTTTGATGTCGCCGCCGTCGTCGTGGTAGGTGAGCGGATGCTCGTGGGCCCACTGACCCACCTGTTCGAGCCAGGGTTTGTGGTCCGCGGCCCAGTCGAAGGCCTCCAGGGTGGTGGCCAGCTCCTTCTTGAGCGCCGTGAGCGCGCTCTTGCAGTCCGCCACGATGGGCACCTGCACGGCCACGTTCTTCTGGATGGTGGTGGGGTCGATGTCCACGTGCACGATGGTGGCGTGGGGGGCGAAGGTGGAGATCTTGCCGGTGACGCGGTCATCGAAGCGGGCGCCCACGGCCAGCATCAGGTCGCAGTTGTTGATGGCCATGTTGGCCACGTAGGTGCCGTGCATGCCGAGCATGCCCAGGAAGAGCGGGTCGTCCCCGGGCATGGCGCCCAGGCCCATGAGGGTCGAGGTGACCGGGATATGGGCCTGGCGCGCCAGCCAGGTGAGTTCCTTGTGGGCCTTGGAGAGGACCACGCCGCCGCCCGAGTAGATGATGGGCCGCTTGGCCTTCTTGAGCAGCTCCACCACCTTGCGGACCTGCATGGCGTGGGGCTTGACGTTGGGATTGTAGCTGCGGAGCTTGATCTCCTCGTCATCCGGGAAGTGGAAGTCGCACTTGGCCTGCTGGACGTTCTTGGGCAGGTCCACCAGCACCGGGCCGGGCCGCCCCGAGCGCGCCAGGTAGAAGGCCTGGCGCAGCACCTTGGCCAGGTCGCGCACGTCCTTCACCAGGTAGTTGTGCTTGGTGCAGGGCCGGGTGATGCCCACGATGTCCACTTCCTGGAACGCGTCGTTGCCGATGAGCGGCGTGGGCACCTGGCCGGTGATGATGACCACCGGGATGGAGTCCATGTAGGCGGTGGCGATGCCGGTGACGGTATTGGTGGCGCCGGGGCCCGAGGTGACGAGGCATACGCCGACGTCGCCGGTGGCGCGGGCGTAGCCGTCGGCGGCGTGAATCGCGCCCTGCTCGTGGCGTACTAGGATGTGCTCGATGTTGGAATTGGGTAGCTCGTCATAGATGTCGATGACGGCGCCGCCCGGAAAACCGAAGACGGACTTGACCCCTTCCTTTTCGAGACACGTGAGCAGTATCTGGGCCCCGGTGAGTTCCATGGCTTACGCCTCCTTTTTCTCCCTGTGCTTGTCCAGCAGGAATTGGAGCTTGGTCTTTCCCGCCAGCTTCTTCTTCTTGAGCTGCTTGATCTCCTGGGTCTGCGTAGGGCTCAGGTAGGGCTTGGCCTCCAGCTTTTCGATCATGCGCTCGAACTCCTGGTGCTGCACCCAGAGATCCTTGATTTCGGGATCCTCCGCACTGATCTTCTCGATGAGCGACAGATCATGGTGTTCCATATGTGGCTCCTTGGGTTACGGGGTTCCTGACGGCTCAACTCCGGCCGGGCATCAGTCGGTCCCAGTCCGGTTCTGTTTCGGAACGGATGAGGAGCGTCTTGCGACGCGAGGCGTGCCCGGCGTCCAGGCTGAGCTGGCGGGGACGGAGGCCCAGACGGCCGCAAAGATAGCCCAGCAGGGCCTTGTTGGCCTTGTTGTCCACCGCGGGGGCGTTGAGGCGGACCTTGAGGCTGCCCTGGTAGGTTCCGGCCGTCTCGTCGGCCTTGGCCCCGGGCTGGACCCAGACGTGCAGCCGCCAGCAACCGGGGCCCGCCGGGCCGAAGGGCATGGGTTCCTGTGTCGTCGCGCTCACTTGGCCTTCTTGAGATAGGTGAGCTTGCTTTCCAGTTCTTCGAGGCGCTCCTGTCCAGGGTCGTCGCCCTCGATGAGGGCCAGGTGCCCCTGCACCAGCCCCTTGAGCTCCACCTTGAACCGCGCCCGCTGGCGCTTGAGCGACTCGATCTCCCCCGCCACCTGGGCCACACGTTCGTGGGCCTCGCGGATCATGGCGTCGGCCCGCAGGCGCGCCTCCCGCAGCAGCTCGTCGGCCTTGCCCTGGGCCTCGTCCATGACCAGCTCGGCCTCGCGGCCGGCCGTGACCTTGAGCTCGTCCACCATCTTCTGGGTGCTCATGAGGGTGTCGCGCAGGGTCTCGTCGCGCTGCTTGTACTCGGAGAGCTGGGCCTCCAGGCGCTTGACCCGGCGGGACAGCTCCTTGCGCAGGTCCGCGTACTGGCCGAGGACCTCGGCCAGCTCCTGCATGAGGCCGTCCACTTCCTGGACCGCGTAGCCCATGGGACGGCGCGAGAACTTCTTGTTCAGCAGGTCGATCTTGGAGAGGTTCATGGCCATGGCGCTACCTCACGGCCAGGGCGAGGCGGAGCAGCAGCTCCGGAATCACGTACTGCAAAAAGCCGATGGCCAGGATCACCACCACCGGGGAAAGGTCGATGCCGCCCAGGTTCACGAAGGGCAGCCAACGCCGCACCCGCATGAACACCGGCTCGGTGAGCCCGCGCAGGATGCGCACGATGGCGTTGTACGGGTCCGGATTCACCCAGGTGATGAGGACCGCCACAAAGACCACGATGAGGTAGCCCTGCAGGACTACATTGATGAGTCGGGCCAGACCGATGAGAATGATATCCATAACGCTTTGATTGTCCTCGTAAAGCCCGCCGGTCAGAGCCGTTGCGGACCCTTGGTTGCAGATTCGCACACTGGCCTTGAAGAATCAAGTCCCAGCCGCGCCCTCATCCTGGAAAACAGCCCCGGCGAAAGGCCCGCAGCAGGGCCGAACGCAGGGTGAAGAAGTCGGGGATGTACAATTCCGCCTCCAGGGACGGATTCTTGTACGCCCAGAAGCGCACCCCGGCCCCGCGCGCCGCGCCCTGGTCCACGGCCGAGTCGCCGATGAAGGCCGTCTCCTCGGGGCGCAGGCCCCAGGCGCGCAGGATGACGTGCACGCTCTCGGGGTGGGGCTTGGCGTAGCGCACCTTGAAGGAGGTGATCTGGGGCGAGAAGTAGCCGGCGAGGCCCAGGTGGGAGAGCACCAGGTCCAGGGTGTCCGTGCGGCTGGTGGCGATGCCCAGGGGCAGGCGCAGGGAGCGCAGCCAGGCCAGCAGCTCGAAGAGCCCGGGCTCCACGGTCAGATGGGGCAGCACCCGGCGGTAGTCGAAGTTGCGGCGCAGCTCCAGGGCCTCGCGGAAGCAGCCCGGGGGCAGCACGTACTCGATGGACTCGTACACGTGCCGGGTGTGGACCCAGACCTCCTGGTCCTTGTTCATGGGCCCCAGGCCGAAGTGGGCGCGCAGGGCGTTGTAGAAGAAGACGTTGCCGCCGTAGGAGTCCAGCAGCACGCCGTCGCAGTCGAAGATGATGCCGCGCAGCCCGGCGAAGGGGGCCGGGGGCATGAGTTGGTTCACCTGCACGGCGGGCCGGATGGCGCCGGAGACGGGGGCGGGGGCGGACACGGCGGCGCGCCTCAGGCCCCTGCCGGGGCAGACAGGTCGGTGAGCAGGACCAGGGACCGGGTCTGCACCGGGTCCGTGCCCGGGGCGGAACGGCCCAGCAGCCGCCAGAGCGGGGCCTCGGCGCGCCGGGTCCCGGCGGGCAGGCCCGCGGCCGCATCCGCCGCCAACGGGGCGAACGCCGCCCCCGCGGCCACGAAGGCCGCCACGGCATCGGGCTCCACGACCCAGAGCTGCGCCCCCGCGGGCAGGAAACGCGCGGCCGCGGTCAGGATGCCCGCCCAGGGCAGGGGATCGTCCTCGGGCTGGGGCCGGTCGAAATGGGCCATGGCCGCGTCGATGGCCAGGGCCTCGGCCTCCGGGGCGTCGCTCCCGGCGGAGACGTCCGGCTCCCCGGCGCTCGCGCCGGTCAGGCTGCGCTCCAGGCGGGCCCGGGCGTCGGCCGCGCCGCGGCGCAGGGTCTCGGCCTCGGCCCGGCGCTGCTGCTGGAACCAGGCCAGCAGGAGCACGAACTGGGCCTGGGCCCGGGCCGGGTCCTCGGGGTTCGGGGCGGCCTGGCCCTGCACCCGGGCCAGGAGCTCGCCGCGGATGGCGCTGGAGCTCTCGGGGTCGCGCCGCTCCGGGGCCAGACCGTAGGAGGCCATCTCCCCGGGGTGGCGGAACTGCTCGCCGAAGCCCACGGCCTCGGCCACCAGTTGCCGGGCCGCCTTGGGGGCCAGGGGCAGGCCCTCGGGCCGCCAGGCCCCGGGACGCGGGGCGTCCTCGTACCCGGAGTCCAGGAAGAGCGAGCCCGCCGGGGCGGGACGGGACAGCAGGTCGGGATACATCACGGGAAAGATGATGAGCATAG
>JBFWIY010000168.1:0-6508 GCA_050255855.1 Desulfovibrionaceae bacterium | reverse complement strand
CCCACCACCAGGGAGCGCTTCTGGTCCGTGAGGTGGATGCCGACGTTGTCGTAGACCAGGCGGCGGATGGCCTCGAACTCGGCGTCGGAGATGGGCAGCAGACCGAGCTGGCGGTCGATTTCCTGATTGGCGGACGGATGGTTGGGCATGGGCCCCTCCTCGGCTCGGGCCGCGCCGGGGAAACTCCCTCCGGCGCGGCGGGCGGGTTAGTATCGTTCCAATCCCTGGTCGTCCAAGGCGATGAGGTCCTCGGGGGCGAGATCGAGGTCCTGTCCCGAGACGTCCCCCGGCGCATCCGGGGCGTCGCTCCCCGGGGGCACGGCGGCCACGGGCCGGGTGGGATGGACGATCCGCGCCCGGCCGGAGTCCAGGGACAGCGGCTGGGCCTGGGCCGGGCCGCCGCGCAGCCGGAACCGGGCCATGACCTGCTTGAGCTGCTCGGCCTGGCCGGAGAGCTCCTCGGCGGCCGAGGCGGTCTCCTCGGCGTTGGCCGTGTTCTGCTGGGTCACCTGGTCGATCTGGGCCAGGCCCACGTTGACCTGGCCCACGCCCTCGGCCTGCTCGTTGCTGGCCGCGGCGATCTCGGCCACCAGGTCGGCCACCTTGGCCGAGGCGTCCACGATCCCGGTCAGGCTCTCGGCGGTCTGGTGGGCGATGGTGGTGCCGTTCTTCACCTTGCCCACGGAGCCCTCGATGAGCTCGGCGGTCTCCCGCGCGGCCTTGGCGCTGCGCCCGGCCAGGCTGCGCACCTCCCCGGCCACCACGGCGAAGCCCTTGCCGTGGGATCCGGCGCGGGCCGCCTCCACGGCGGCGTTGAGGGCCAGCAGATTGGTCTGGAAGGCGATCTCGTCGATGACCTTGATGATCTTGGCGATGGCCTGGCTGGAGTCGTTGATCTCGCCCATGGCCTGGACCATGCGCCGCATCTCGTCCGCCCCGGCCTCGGCCGCGCCCCGCGCGTCCCCGGCCATGCGGTTGGCCTGGGCGGCGTTCTCCGCGTTGGTCTTGGTCTGGGAGCCGATCTGGGTCATGGAGCTGGTGATCTCCTCCAGGCTGGCCGCCTGCTCGGTGGCCCCCTGGGACAGGGACTGGCTGGAGTCCGAGACCTCGGTGGAGCCCGCGGCCACCTGGACCGTGGCCTCGTTGATGCGGGAAAGCAGGGCGTTGAGGTTGTCGGTCATGGCCTTGAGCGCCGCGCCGAGCCGGTCCTCGTCCGAGGCCAGGGAGACCTCGTTGGTCAGGTCCCCGGCGGCGATGGCGTCGGCCAGGTCGGCCTTCTGCTGTAGGGAGTCGGCCATGCGGTCCGAGGAGGCGGCCAGCCGCCCCAGCTCGTCCCGACGCCGGATGCCCAGGCGGGAGGCGAAGTCGCCCCGGGCCATGCGCTCGTTGTGCTCCAGCACCCGGCCCAAGGGGGCGGCGATGTTCCGGCCCACCGCCAGGGTGATGGCCGTGCCGAGCAGCACGCTGAAGGCGGTGAGCCCGGCCATGACCTCCACCAGCCGCCGGAAGGAGGCGTCGGCCTGGGCCTGGGCCCGGTCGGCCTGCTGGTCCACCTGCTCGGTGAGCTTGTTGATGTTCTCCCGCATGGCGGCGAACCGATCGCTGGCCTCGCCCAGGGAGCGGGCGCGCAGCGCCTCGCCGTCGACGCCCGACCGCCGGGCCTCGACGATGCCCCGGGAGACCTCGTCCCAGGCCTCGCGGTCGCGCCGGTACTGCTCCACCAGGGCCAGCTGGGCCGGGTCGTCGGTGGTGGCGGCGAACTTGCCCATGCGGGCGTCGGCCTGCTGCTTGTTGGACTCGTACTCCTTGAGCTGCTCGGTGAAGGCCGGACCGCCGGGGTCGGAAAAGATCATGGAGCGTTCGGCGATGAGGCTCTGGTGCAGGTCGCGGTCGGCCTCCAGCAGGAAGCCCAGCCCGGCGAAGTCCCGATGAAAGAGGTCGCCGAGGTCGGCGTTGATGCTGCGGGCGCTGTAGTAGGCCGTGGCCCCCACGGCCAGGACCAGCAGGACGTTGAGCAGCAGGATGATGAGCAGCTTGTATCCGACGCGGATATCTCCCAAACCGATCATGCCGACCTCCGGGGTTCGCAGTTGTCCCGGCCGTCGCCCGCCCGTCCCGTTCGACGGGCGCTCCGACGCCGGGGACCGATCCCGTCCGGGACGGGAGCGGCCCATTTTCTGTTGCGGACGCGTCGTCCCTCCCCGTCGCCTCCACGACGTCCCGGGACGCTTCCTCCGAGGGCCCGAACCCCTGCAGGCCCCCTTCGATCCGAATGTCTGCTCCGGTTCCGACGATCCGAGCCTCCCGCGTCGCGCCCGGCCGGGCGGATCAGGGGCGGCTTGCCCCGGCGTCGGATACGGCCTTTGCCGGCGGGCCCGCGGCGGGGGGCCTTCCCCCCGCCGCGGCGCCTCGCGCTAGTAGCGTTCGAACTCCTTGTCGTCGAGGGCGATGATGTCCTCGGGCCGCATGTCGAAGTCGTCGTCCAGACGCGGGGCCGGCTTGGAGGCCTTGCCCGCGGTCACCGCGGCCTTGGGCCGGGTGGGATGGACGCTGCGGGCCTTGCCGGACTCCAGGGCCATGGTCCGCTGATGGGTCTGCTGACCGCGCAGGCGGAACCGGGCCAGCACCTGCTTGAGCTGCTCGGCCTGACCGGAGAGCTCCTCGGCGGCCGAGGCGGTCTCCTCGGCGTTGGCCGTGTTCTGCTGGGTCACCTGGTCGATCTGGGTCAGGCCCACGTTGACCTGGCTCACGCCCTCAGCCTGCTCGTTGCTGGCCGCGGCGATCTCGGCCACCAGGTCGGCCACCTTGGCCGAGGCGTCCACGATCTTGGTCAGGCTCTCGGCGGTCTGGTGGGCGATGCTGGTGCCGTTCTTCACCTTGTCCACGGAGCCCTCGATGAGCTCGGCGGTCTCCTGGGCGGCCTTGGCGCTGCGCCCGGCCAGGTTGCGCACCTCTTCGGCCACCACGGCGAAGCCCTTGCCGTGGGATCCGGCGCGGGCCGCCTCCACGGCGGCGTTGAGGGCCAGCAAATTGGTCTGGAAGGCGATCTCGTCGATGACCTTGATGATCTTGGCGATGGCCTGGCTGGAGTCGTTGATCTCGCCCATGGCCTGGACCATGCGCTGCATCTCGCCGGTGCCGGTCTCGGCCGCGGAGCGGGCGTTGCTGGCCATCTGGTTGGCCTGGGCGGCGTTCTCCGCGTTGGTCTTGGTCTGGGAGCCGATCTGGGTCATGGAGCTGGTGATCTCCTCCAGACTGGCCGCCTGCTCGGTGGCGCCCTGGGACAGGGACTGGCTGGAGTCCGAGACCTCGGTGGAGCCCGCGGCCACCTGGACCGTGGCCTCGTTGATCTGGCCGAGCAGCGAGTTCAGGTTGTCGGTCATGGTCCGCAGGGCCCGGCCCAGCTGGTCCTTGTCCGAGGCCAGGTGCACGTCGTTGCTCAGGTCGCCGCCGGCGATGGCCTCGGCCAGCTCGGCCTTCTGCTGCAGGGAGTCGGCCATGGCGTCCAGGGCCTCGCCCAGCTTGCCGATCTCGTCCTTGCGGTCCAGGTGCAGACGGTTGGAGAGGTCGCCCGCCTGCATGATCTCGGCGAACTCCACCCCGCGCTGCACGGCCTTGACGATGGTGCGCACGATGAGGAAGACCACCACGCCCACGGCCAGGATCACCACGCCGGCCACGACGAGGCTCTGGTTGCGGATGACCGTCACCGGGGCGAAGATGTCCTGCAGTTCCGCGCCGCCGGCCACGATCCAGCCGGTCTGGGGCACCGCGGCGAAGGCCACGAGCTTGGTCTGGCCTTCCCATTCATAGCGCTCGAACCCGTTCTTCTTGGCCAGCAGCTCCTTGCCGAAGTCGTACTGGGCGAGGTTCAGGGTCAGGATGGCGTCCTTCTTGGGGTGGGCCAGCACGATGCCGTCGGGGGCCATCATGTAGGCGTAGCCCTTGGCGCCGAAGCGCAGCGGATCGATGTATTCGCTGCTGAACACGGTCAGGTCCACCGAGGCGATGAACACGCCGATGACCCGTCCGGCGGCATCGAACATGGGCTGGGCCACCACGATCACCGGCAGCCCCGTGGTGCGGCTCTTCACCGCCTTGGAGACCACGGACTGCCCGCCCTTGGCCTGGGCGAAGTAGTCCCGGTCCGAGATGTCCAGCGTGAGGCTCGACTCGTCGGAGCCGGCCACGGCCTTGCCGTCCAGGCCGATGACGGAGATCGAGGAGTAGTAGGGATAGGTCTTCCGCACTTCGGCCAGGACCTTGCCGGCCCGCTCCCGGGCCACGGCCAGATTCAGCGGATCGGCCGTCAGGGCGGCGGCCACGGTGGCGCGGTGGCTGGTGAGCTTGACGTCGTTGCGGATGTCCTCGATCCAGGCGTTGATCTGCTTGGCCAGATTGCCCGTCACCTGGCTGAGTTCATGGCTGATGCTGTCCTCCAGGGCCTTCTCGGCCGAGGAGTTGGAGAGCCAGGTGGAGGCGCCCATGCCCAGCACGATGACTGCGATGGTGGGAACCAGCAGCTTGGAGGCCAGATTCCACTTGATGATACGGAAACTCATGATGATCCCCCCTTCCGGCTAGGCGGCCAGCTCGGCGACCTTGGCCAATTCTTCGTCGAACAACAGTCGGTCCACGTCCAGCAGGATCTTGACGTCCTCGCCGGTCTTCCCCATGCCCTTGATGTAGCGGCTGCTGGCCGCCTTGTTCACCTTCGGCGGCGGCGAGACTTCCGTGTCCGGAATGTCGGCCACCTCGTTCACCGTATCCACCACCAGGCCGATGGTGGACTCCTGCACCTGGACCACGATGACGCAGGTGCGGTCGTCGTACTCGCGGCCCTTCATGTGGAACCGGGCGCGCACGTCCATGACCGGGATCACCTGTCCGCGCAGGTTGATGACTCCCTTGATGAACTCCGGCATCTCCGGCACCTCGGTGATCTTCTGGATGCCGATGATCTCGCGCACGTGGCGGATCTCGATACCGTAGATCTCCTCGCCCAGACGGAAAGTGAGATACTTCTCCTTCTGGGTGTCCTCTTCCCCGAAGGCGTCCATTTCGGCCTCCAGGTGTCCCTTTTCCATGGCTTCGCTCATCGCGTCCCCTCCAGTGTCTCCTGGTTCATGGCGCTTGCGTGCTCGGCCGCGTCCATCAGGCTGACCACGTCGATGATCAGGCTGACCTCGCCGTCACCCAGGATGGTGCAGCCGGATATGCCTCTGGCCTTGCCGGTGACGCCCGGCATGGCCTTAATCACGGTCTGGTGGTGGCCGATGATCTCGTCGGCGAACAGGCAGACCTGCCGGTCGCCCGACCCCACGCAGATGAGGATGCCCGAGCAGAGGTCCTCCACGTCGGCCCGGATGCCGTAGAACTCGTGCAGGCGCAGCACCGGGATGAGCAGCTCGCGCACCCGCACCAGCTCCTGGCCGTCCATGGTCCGGGTGACCTGCTCGGGCACGGGCCGGAAGCTCTCGCGGATGGAGAGCAGCGGGATGGTGTAGCGCGAGTCCCCCACCCGCACGAGCATGCCGTCGATGATGGCCAGGGTCAGCGGGATGCGCAGGAGCATGGTGGTGCCCTGCCCGGCCGTGCTGAACACGTCCACCCGGCCCTTGATCTTCTCCAGGTTGCGCTTGACCACGTCCATGCCCACGCCGCGGCCGGACACGTCGGTGATCTTCTCGGCGGTGGAGAACCCGGGCTCGAAGATGAACTTGAAGACCTCGCCGTCGGGCAGGTGCTTGCCGTCGCCCTGGACCAGGCCGTTGCGGCGCGCCTTGTCCAGCACCTTCTCGCGCGAGATGCCGCGGCCGTCGTCGGAGACGCGGATGACCACCTCGCCGCCCTCGTGCCCGGCCTCGATGGTGACGGTGGCGGTCTCGGGCTTGCCCGCGGCCAGCCGCTCGCTCACCGGCTCCACGCCGTGGTCCACGCTGTTGCGCACCAGGTGCACCAGCGGGTCGGCGATCTGCTCGATGACCGTCTTGTCCACCTCGGTCTCCTCGCCCACCAGCTCCAGCTTGACGCGCTTGCCGGCCTTCTTGGAGAGGTCGTGGACGAGGCGGATCATGCGCCGGAAGGTGCGCGAGACCGGCACCATGCGCACGCTCATGGCCACGTCCTGGAGGTCCGCGATGATGCGGCGCAGGTTGTGGGCGGCGCGCTCGAAACTCTCGATCTGGAGGTTCACCACCCCGGGGTGGCGGGTAACCATGGTCTCGCCGATGACCAGCTCGCCCACCAGGTTCATGAGCACGTCGAGCTTGTCCAGGTCCACGCGGATGTCGCGGCGCTCCGTCTTCTTGGCCGCGCCCTCCTCGCCCTCGGCCCGGGCCGCGGGCCGGGCCGGGGCGCGGCGCTGCTCCTTGGTCTTGGAGATGGCGGACAGGGCGGTCACCAGCCCCTCGGCGTCGGGCACCTTGCCCAGGCCGGTCTCGGCCAGGTCGGCCATGCCGGTGCGCAGGGCGTCCACGGCGCGGAGCACGGACTCGCGGTCCTCCTC